>CAZJRH010000147.1:0-2446 GCA_964548215.1 uncultured Nitrospirota bacterium | reverse complement strand
CTGTTGGTGGCGGGTCTGCTGGCGGAAACCGGCCGCTTTCTGCTCTCCCGCCCCGGCTCGGAATCCTCGAAGGTTGTCGTTGAAGTGGCCGACGGCGCCTCGCTGTCCGTTGTGGCCCGGCAGTTGACCGAGGTCGGCGTGGTGTCGCATCCGGGCTATTTCGTGCTGCTGGGTCAGCTCCTCAACGCGGACCGCACCATTCAGGCCGGAGATTATGCCTTCCATGCCGGCATGCGCCCGTTGGAGGTCATGAGCCGGTTGACGTCCGGCGCGGTCATCAAGATTCCGGTGACCATTCCCGAGGGATATACGGCGCGCGACATTGCCGCGCATCTGGAGGCGGACGGGCTGACGGCGGCCACCGGATTTCTGGACGCCGTCAAGGATCCCGCCCTGATCGCGGAGCTCGGGTTGACGGCTCCGTCATTGGAAGGTTATCTGTTTCCCTCCACCTATTATGTCACCCGGCGGACGACGGCCCAGGAATTGGCCCGGCGCATGGTCGGGGAATTTCAGGCCGCCACAGCGGACTGGAGCTGGAACGTGCCCGGCCAACCGAAGCTGACGCCGCATCAGGTGGTGACGCTGGCCTCGATCATCGAGAAGGAGACGTCGCAGGGGGAGGAGCGGCCGTTGATCGCCGCCGTTTTCTATAACCGGTTGAAGCGTCGGATGCCGCTGCAAAGCGATCCGACCGTGATTTACGGTCTGGCCAAATTCGACGGCAACCTGCGTAAGGCCGATCTGAGCAGAAAATCTCCCTACAACACCTATAGAATGTACGGGCTGCCGTTCGGGCCGATCGCCAATCCGGGGCTGGCCGCCCTGACCGCCGCGCTTCATCCCTCGCCGGTCGATTTTCTCTATTTTGTGTCAAAGAACGACGGCAGTCATGCCTTTTCGTCGACACTGGTCGATCATCAGCGCGCGGTCACGAAGTATCAGATGAAAAGAGTAAGAAGGGGTAAAGGGTGAGATGTCCGATGGTGGGGATGATCAAGAGCAGACCGAGCGTTGGTTTGACACGCGAGCCATGGTTACAACCCGTATGGCGATGGGAGGCTCGGGGGGAGAAAAGCATCTCCCCCCGATTTGAGTGAGTGCGCCAGCACGAGCGGATTACAACAAGGGGTGAAAAGTGAAGGGTAAGGGGAGCAAGAAGCAGAGCGCGATCGCTGCGCGACTCGTCGCGTTGGGGCTGGAGCTGCCGGCGCCCCCGATGCCGTTGGCGTCGTATGTGCCGGCGGTGCAGGCGGGCGAGCTGCTGTTCGTCAGCGGGATGTTGCCGATGCACCAGGGGCGTCTGCTGCACCCGGGCAAGTTGGGACGCGAGGTCACCGTCGAGCAGGGGATCGCGTCGGCCCGTCAGGCCGTGCTGAACGGCCTGGCCGTGGTGGCGCAGGCGCTCGGGTCGCTGGATCGGGTGGCGCGCATCGTGCGGTTGAACGGTTATATCGCGTCGGCCCCGGAGTTTACGCAGCAGCCGGCGGTGCTGAACGGGGCGTCGGATCTGCTGGCCGCGTTGTTCGAGGCCCGCGGGCGCCACAGCCGGATTGCCGTGGGGGTGGTGGTGTTGCCGTTAAACGCCTCGGTGGAGCTGGACCTGGTCGTGCAGGTGAAGCCGCGCCGGCCGCGCTGACTCCGCTCAGGGCAAGCCCGTGAGCAAGAATGCTCAGGGTGAACCCGTGAGCGAAAACGCTCAGGGCAAGCCCGTGAGCAAGAATGCTCAGGGTAAAGGTCGTGACGGCAGATTGTCCGGCACGTCGGCCAGTTGCCGGATCGCCGCCTGCGACCGGAGACGGGCGACATACTCCCGCCGTTTCTCGGCAATTTTCCGGTTCAAGAGTTCCTGCTCCAGCGCCTGTTCCACCTCTTCCAGAGGCCGCCCGCGAAACCGGGCGTCCTCCTCGTGAGCCGCCGTCACCTCCGCGGGCGAGACGAAGACGAACAGATCGACCCGTTGGACCAGAAACGACTCGACGCTGAGATGCTCGACCACCAGCGGCTCGACGTCGGCCGGCTCCAGCCCCACGCGCTGCAGGGCCGAGCGCCATTGCGCCGCCGTGCCGAATGCGCGTTGCAGTTGGGCGATAACGTCGTTGACCCGGGTCGCTTGGGGCGCTTGGAGCTCAAATCGCGCCGCTTCCTCCAGCACGATGCGGTGATCAATCACCCGTTGCCGCAGCGCCTCTCCAGAGAGCTCCGGCGCAAAGAGGAGGCGATGGTGGACAACGTCGCTCAATGCAATGGTTTTCCCATTGACGACTGCGAGCAATTGGTCGATCACCCGCGCCCGGCTGATGTCCGGCGCGGCCAGAAGGCCGGCCGCCAGCAGGCAGACCACCGCGAACGGCAGCAGTCGGCGGCGAACGGAATTATGAGGCGGCACGGGGCTCCGTCGGCATGTCGCCATGGATGATGGCCAGGGCGGCCAGGGCGGCGGTCT
>CAZJRH010000146.1:0-2871 GCA_964548215.1 uncultured Nitrospirota bacterium | reverse complement strand
GCCCGCTGGCCTAGCCGTTCCTGCCGCTTGCCTTCTGCTGCTTCCTGTGCCAGCTGGATCTGCGTGAACTTGACAATCTGCTCGGCGAGGACTTTCTGGCTTGCCGTGTGTTTTTCGGTTGCTTGCGCCGCTGTTAATTGCGCCAAGGCCAAGGCGCCGAGTTCCTTCTCTGCCGCCCGCATCGAGTCCACGGCCTGGATCTCAGCCACCGCCCACGCATCAATGGCCTTGACGTGGTTCAGCGTTTCTCCCCAGGCGGCTGCGGAAAAAGCCTTCATTGAAAACAAATTCTTAGACAGCAGATCCAGGCCCGCCGCCATCGCGCCGAACCGAATCACCAACTTGGACCCCGCATCCGAGAACGCATTGAACACGTCCTTGGCAAACACGATGGCAGATGTGAAGGCGTTCACCAGAATGATGGCGGCTGGCGCAAAGGCCACCCCCACCTGCATCGCAAAGCCCTTCAAAGCCGATTGCATATCATCCATCGCGTCATCGAAAACGGTGAGGTTCGTGCGCGCCACATCGGTGAGGACCAAGCCAAACTCTGCCGACTTCTTCATGCTCTCATCCAGGGCCGCTCCACCACGATTCAGAATGGGAATCCAGTCCAGGCCTGCCTTGCCAAACAGCTCCACGGCGATTTTTGCTTTCGCGGCCCCGTCCGGCAGCTCCTTGAACCGATCTGCAATAGCCCGCAAGGTCGCACCCGTACCCTTGGCCACCACGTCCAAACTCACGCCCAACTCCTGGAAGGTCTTAATGCTTGAGGCGGACCCCTGCTGGACCCCAATCATCTCCTTCCCCAGCCCTTTCATCATTGTCGCCATGTTTTGCGAGGTTAGCCCGTTGCGATTCATGATGACGGTCATGCCTTCCAGGGAGGATGACGCGATGCCCGTTTTCTGCGACAGCTTCTCTGTTTCCTCTGCCGTCTTGCCCGCCTCAATGGTCATGAAGGCCGCCGCAGTTACGGCAGCAAAGAACGCAGTGCTGACGGTCTTGGCGATATTGTCAATGGCCTTCTCGAACTGCTTGGCCGACCCGCCCAACTGCTGAAACGACTTCTCCAACTCCGTGGCATCAGCACCAATCTTGACGATCAAAGACCCAATATCAGCCACGACGTGGCCCTCCAAACCGTGCACGGATCATGGCAAGAATCTGCTGTGGTGTCATGGAGGGTGACGGCGTGTGCTGGTCAACAAACTTGGGCATGAAATCCTCCGGCTTGAGTCCTGCCACACCCTTCTTGAGGTGCGGGGATAGCAGATGGCTCACAATAATGCCAGTCTGAAGATCTGACCGATACGACCCGAAGGGATTGATCCGATAATACGCCGCCCATTCCGCAATCTCCTGTGAGGATACCGACACGAGCAGTTCCTCTACGGTGCGCCCTAGTGCGAGTGCGAGAGTGAAGAGGAATTGACGGTCTGGACGGCCACGAAGTTTTTTACTTTCTGCTCCACATCGACAGGGCGCAGCGAGGATAGCCGTTGCGCCACGTCAAAGAGCCGGTCCAGGACCGCTGCGTTCTTCTCCCCCAGGGCTTCTACGTCCTCTTCGGAGAACAAGAGCTTGCCGGCATCGTCGCACAGGGTCATGGACAAGAGACGGGCACGGGTGTTGTCGTACACCATTTCCATCTTGTTGTTGTCCTTGATCCGAACCCGTGACCCCTCAAAGGCATCGCGCCCTTTGCCGTTCAGGCTCTTGACATGCACAGTACCGCCCCACTCCGGCACGTCAACTTCCTCGACTTTGAAATCCACTATCCCGAGGATCTGCTCGCGCGACAGCTTCATGATCGTGCCCCCTCGATTGGCAGCATGCTCCCCATAGGGGTGCGCACTTCGCCGGTTGTGTGGTTGAAGAAATAAAACGAACAGTTCGTCAGCCCTTCAATATCCTCCGGAATCTTCGGCGTATCACGACAGAACTGAGGTTTCGTCGCGTGGATACTGCACCGATTGCCGTCCAGCATGGGGCACGGCATCAGCACCGGACCACGGATGCGAAAGAGGGACTGCCCGTTGTGTGTCCCAACAGGATCCCCAAATCGCACCCGCCCATACGCTTCATCGGCGTCTGGGAGAATCAGTTCGATGGGATTGGTCCCATGCCGGCAGCAATCGCCGCACTCGTTACATTCCCCCATGCGTGTCCAGTCGCTCATCGGCTTATCCAGGGATCTTGATGACGGCGTAGTCCATCGTGGACGCCGAGGACCGCATAAAGAACTGTCCCGCTTGGTTCCATCCTGGCAAGGCGCCCACCCAGATACAGGCGAACAAGCCGATACCCACGGTATAGGCCGTGATGTCGCCGGTACGCTTCAGCTCATCGGCAATGCTCTCGATCGTCACGGTCAGCGCGCCGCCTGTGCTGTTGCGAATGATGATGAGTTCGCGTCCGGTAAAGTTGAATTGATCGAAGTTCGTGACATCTGCCGTGGTGAACACGAAGTTGAGGGCCAATGCCGACACCGGCAAGGTCGGGTACGGACCGAGCGGGCTAATGACTGGAATCTGCTTGCGTCCCATAGTCGTCTCCTCCTCTGTGAATCGAAATGATTATGCTGGGAATGTCGGTGCGCCGGTCAACGTCACGGTCATCTCGGCTTCGAGTACGCCATCGACTTCGGACTTCGCGCCAAACTGTGTGACGAAGCCGGTGAAGGCCCAGGTGGTTGACCCGCCATCGGGGAATACCATCTGGAAGTTTGTCTTGACCCGTCCGGTGAAGTCCGTAATGAGCGACTTGTGCCCTGCCGACGCCGGTACCAGGTTGATGGAAAAGCTGACTTCTCCTGGATCGAGCAAGCTGTTGATCTTCTCGCGCCAGGCGCCGGAGGCTGCCGAGCTG
>CAZJRH010000145.1:0-1833 GCA_964548215.1 uncultured Nitrospirota bacterium | reverse complement strand
CGCCTACGATTATCTGACCAAACCGTTCCAGGTCGATGAGGTCCAGCTCATCGTTCGGAATGCGCTGGAAAAGCGCCGTTTGTCGACGGAAAACATGCTGCTCAAGCGTGAAATGGCTGCGAAGGCGCCGCCGGCCAGGATGATCGGCAACAGCAGCGCAATACAGAAGGTGTTCGATGTCATCAAGAAGGTGGCGGATACCAAGAGCAACGTGCTGATTTGCGGCGAGAGCGGGACCGGCAAGGAACTGGTCGCCCGGGCCATCCATGCCAGCAGCCCGCGCGCCCGGATGCCGTTCGTGCCGGTGAACTGCAGCGCGCTGCCGGAAACGCTGCTGGAAAGCGAGCTGTTCGGGTATATGAAGGGCGCGTTCACCGGCGCGGCGACGAACAAGGCGGGTCTCTTCGAGGTGGCCAGCGGGGGCAGCATTTTTCTCGATGAAATCGGGGAAACGACGCCGGCAACCCAGGTCAAACTACTGCGGGTGTTGCAGGAGCGGGAGTTCCGGCGCGTCGGCGGCACGCAGGACGTGAAGGTCGACGTGCGGGTGATTGCGGCGACGAACAAGGATCTCGAAAAGGCCGTCGCGGAGGGCGCCTTCCGGGAGGATCTGTACTACCGGCTGGACGTCATCCCGATCACGCTGCCGCCGCTTCGGCAGCGCACGGAGGACATCCCGCTGCTGGCCCGGCATTTTCTGGAGAAATTCTCCCGCGCCAACGGGAAGTCCGTGCTCGCGCTGTCGCCCGATGCCCTCACGTTGTTGATGGCCCACGAATGGAAGGGCAACGTGCGGGAATTGGAAAACCTGATCGAGCGGGCGGTGGCCTTCGGCGGAGGGACCACGATCACGGAAGAGGACATCGCCGGCTGGCTGCACCGGCCATCGGCCGCGGCGAAGCCGGCGCACCCGACGGATCTTCCGCCGGAGGGGCTCGACCTGGAGCAGTTGGTCAATTCGATCGAGAAAGAGCTGCTGCTCAAGGCGCTGGAGCGTGCGAAATGGGTCAAGAAGCGGGCGGCCAAACTGCTGCAGCTGGATGCGCGGTCGTTCCGATACCGCCTGAGCAAATTTGCGATCACGCGGGGCCGTGACGAAGCCGATGAGGGTGGGGACGGTGGGAAGCGAACGAACAGTCAGAATTAACGCGCCGGCCAAGGTCAATCTGGTGCTCCGCGTGCTGGATCGCCGGCCAGACGGCTACCACAATCTGTGGTCCGTGATGCAGACGGTGGGCTTGGAAGACGAACTGTATGTCGGGCTGTCCGCGCGTGCCGGCGTCCGGCTGCAATGCGACGAGGCGGGCATGCCGACCGACGGGCGGAATCTGGTCGTGCGCGCCGCGATGGCGGTATTGTCGCGCGCCGGGCTCTCGGAGAGCCGGTCTCCCGGCGTGGAGATCCATCTGATCAAGCGTATTCCGGTCTCGGCCGGTCTGGGCGGAGGCAGCAGCGATGCGGCGGCCACGATCATCGCCCTGAACGCGTTGTTGGGACTGGGTTGGTCGCGCGAGGCGATGGGGAGCGTCGGCGCGCCGCTGGGCAGCGACGTGCCGTTTTTTCTGTTCGCCCCCAGCGCGCTGGTGCGGGGCCGTGGCGAAGATGTGACGGCGGTGGCGGTGACAGGCACGCGCTGGGTGGTCCTGGTCAACCCCGGGTTTCCGATCGAGACGCGCTGGGCCTATGAGCAATTGTCGGCGGGACGCGCAGGGGTGCCGCCGCTCTCGGAGGCCTTGCGCAGGGTCGAACGCGAAGGGGCGCTCTCCTGGGAGCAGGCCGTCACGCTGATGGAAAACGATTTCGAGGCGGCGCTGGTGCCGACGCACGGCGTGC
>CAZJRH010000144.1:0-2077 GCA_964548215.1 uncultured Nitrospirota bacterium | reverse complement strand
GCCGTGGCCGCCAGCACGCCGGGCAGGCCGTAGCGCGTCACCAGCAGCAGGCTCAACACCACATTCAACACCGCCGAGACCGTCAGCGCGCGCATTTCATACTGCACGATCCCGATGCCGCGGGCGACCGCCAGCCCCATCCCCGTCAGCAGATGAAACAGATAGGCGACCGCCAGCACCCGCACCGCCAGCACGGCGCCGCCGTAGTCGCCCGGCCCCAGCCACAGGTCGATGATCGCCTGGGCCGACAGCAGCGTGAAACCGGCCAGCGGCAGCGCCGCGGCGGCCAGATATTTCGAGCCGCGCTCGTAGAGGTGGAGCAGCTGCGCCCGCTTCCGTTCGGCCTCCAGCGTGGCGGCCGCCGGCAAAATAGCCGGCAACAACACGGTGGGCAGCGTACGGGTCAGGCCGGCGATCTTCGAGCCCAATTCATACATCGTCACCTGCGCCAATCCCAGGAAATGGGCGAGGATCAGCTTGTCCACGTGGAGATGGATCAGTTCGGCGCAGCGGCTGGCCTGCAATTGAATGCCGTATCGGAAGAGCGGCCGGAAGGTGCGCAGACTTGCGCGGTGCGGCGCAAACGCCAGCCCGGGACAGAGACGGTGCGCCATCACCGTTTCCGCCGTGACGTGCAGCACGGCCGTCGCCAGGGCGGCCGCGACCACACCCTGCAAGCCATGGCCCGCCTTCAGCAGGATGACCGTCGCCGCGGCGTTGAAGAGCACGGTGCCGATCTCGATCTTGTTGAGCACGTCGAGCCGCTGCAGCGCGTAGAGCATCGACCGGTAGACCACAAAGGTGCTGCGCACGGCGAAGATCGCCAGCACGCCCCAGTAGACCGTGGTGATGTCGCCGGTGATTGACAACAGGCCCATCAGCGACTTCTCGAGCGCCACACCGGCCGCCACAATCAGCAGACTGAAGAGACAATAAAAGAGCCAGCCGGTGGCGATGATATCGTTGCGGCGTTGCGCCTTGCCCAGCGTGTGGGCCTCGGCCAGATGCTTGATGAAGCTCGCGCTGACGCCGCCGTCGAGGAGACTGAAGTAGGTCGTGGCGACCGCCAGGATGATCCAGACGCCGAACTGCTCGGCGCCCAGCACCGACAGCATGTAGGGCACCAGCGCCAGCCCCACCGCCAGCGACACGACCTGGCCGGCGGTGCTGAAGAGCGTGTTGCGAACCAGTCGCTCTGCTAATTTACTCATGTTTTCAGTGGATGGTCGGCGGCGCCCTCGGCCGGCTCTTGCGACATGACGATGATCAGCGCCGCCAGCAGCCAGAAGGGCTCCATGATCCGGACGATGATGAAGGTGTTGGCGCCGATGGCGTGAACCAGCATGCCGGCATACCCGGCCACAAAGCCGAGGGCCAGCCCTTTCTTCCACGGGACGGTGAAGCTTCGATAGGCGGCCAGCATCCGGCGCCACAGTTGATAGAGCAGGTAGCAGAACGCGGTCATGCCGACCAGCCCCGTTTCCACCAGCACCTTGAAATATTGCGCGTCCAGAAAGCCGTAGCCGGCGATGCCGTAGCCGAAGACCGGATGGCGGAGCCAGTCCCGGAGCGACGTATTCCAACTGATCAGGCGCGCGGAGGTGGAGGTGTCGAGCGACACCTGCCCGAACCGGAGCTGCTCCCGGTCGTAGGGCTGGGTGAACGTTTCGCTGACGCGCTGCTTGACCCGCTCCGGAGCGATGAAGGGGCTCATGGCCAAGAGCAGCGCGATGCAGACCGCCAGCATAACTTTCTGGCGGCTGAAGGCCAGCAGCACCAGCATCACGGCGCCCATCGCCAGGTAGGAGCTCCTCGACAGCGTGGCCGAGAGCGCGATCAGCAGCACGAGGCCGAAGGCGCCCAGCATGAGTTTGCGCCCGTGCTCCTTCACCGTCAGCATGATGCCGCCCACGACGGCCAGCATCAATACGAGATAGCCGCCCAGGGTGTTCGGCTCCCCGATCTCCCCTTCGAAGGGCGCGCTGGCCCGTCCGCCGCCGGGAATCTGCAGAATGGCGTAGAGGCTCACCACCCCGGCAGTGATCATCGCCGCGATCAGGTAGCGCTGCGCGTGCCG
>CAZJRH010000143.1:0-5240 GCA_964548215.1 uncultured Nitrospirota bacterium | reverse complement strand
CGCCGAAGGGATCGATCAACCGCTGCGTGGCCAGTTCCCAGGCCATGGCGTTGACAGTGAAATCGCGGCGGCGCAGATCATCCTCGATTGGCAGGCTTGGGTCGGATTGCACGGCGAAGTCCTTGTAGCCGCCGGTCGAATGCATCGAATGCTCGGTTCTCGGCAGGGCGACGTCGATCGCCTCGTCCAGGTCGATGCCGTCGGGGACGAATTTCAAAACGCCGAAATGTTTGCCGACCAGATCAACCCGCCCGGCGCTTTCCAGCGCGGCGCGCACCGCGTCGAGCGGCAGGCCGCGCACGACCAGGTCGATGTCCTTGGTCGGCCGGCCCAGCGCCAGGTCGCGGACCACGCCGCCGACCAGGTGCCATTCGCCGCCGGCGCGTTGCTGCAGCCGCTGCAGCAGCCGGCCGATGGGGGCGGCCTCGATGGCGGCCCAAGCGGCCGCGATGGTCTGTTCAATGGAAGACATGGTGCCGAAGAATAACATTTTCGATTTTCGAATGTCGATTTTCGAATGAAGAAGCAGGATTTAATTCGACAATCGAAAATAGTATGATCCGCACATGGCAACACAAGAGTGTGACGTGCTGATCTGCGGCGCGGGCGTCGGCGGATTGGTGCTGGCGCTGGCGCTGGGCCGGCAGGGCGTCGCGGTGCAGTTGCTGGAACGGTCGCCCGCTCCGCCCATGCCCCGCCGGGCCGAAAATCTGCAACCCAACGGCCTGCGGGTGCTCGATCAGCTCGGCCTGCTGCGCCTGTTGTCGTCGGCCGGCGCCCACCGGAACGAGCAGTTTCATTTTGTGTCGATCGATGACGACGGAGGCGGCGCCCCCTTGTGCACGATCGACTATCGTGAACTTCCCGGCCCCTATCCCTATACCCTGATCACGACGCCGTCGGTCATGCAGCCGTTGTTGCTGACCGCCGTAGCCGGGCAACCGACGGTGGCCTGCCGATGGGGCCTGACGATGACCGGCCTCGCGCATGAATCCGGCGGGCTCCGCATCTCGGCCACGGACGCGGCCGGCGCCCCGATCACTGTCCGGGCGCGGATGCTGGTCGGCGCGGACGGCGTGGCCTCGACCGTCCGTCAGGCTGCCGATATTCTGGCGCGGGTCCATGCCTATCGGGATGGTTATGCCACGATGATCGTGCCGCGGCCGGCCGCGCTGGGCGCGGGCAGTCGCTATGGCGTCGGCCGGGGGCGGATCCTGGCGCTCTTTCCCGTGTCGGCGTCGGAAATGGCGCTGCTCTATCTGGTTCGACGCGATCGATGGGCGGCCGCGCAGGCCGGCGGACTGGACGCGTTGAAAGCGCGCATGATCGCCGCGGCGCCGTTGACGGCCGAGCCGCTTAGGGCCGTGACCTCCTGGGAGCAGGTGGGTTTCATGCCCTGCGCGCGGGTGCGGGCCGGGCGCTGGACCGGCGACCGGGTGGCGCTGATCGGCGACGCCGCCCACGCCATGAATCCCCACGTGGCCCAGGGACGGAATCAGGCGATGGTTGATGCGCTCGTGCTGGCGGAGGTGATCGCCGACGGGCTGAAGCGGGACGACCTCTCCCGCGCGCACCTGGCCCGATATGAGCGTGCCCAGCGTCCCCGGGTGGAGCGGCTGCAACGCTTGGCCGATGAATTGACGCTCTTTTGGAATAATGATGCGTGGCCCGTGGGCTGGCTGAGAGGCCGGGTTTTTCGCACGCTGGCACGCAACCGCCGCCTGCGCGGCCGGATGACGGCCTTCGTGGCCGGTCTGCCGGTGGAACCCTATTCTCTGGGGGAGCGGTTCCAGGCGGCGGGCTTCCTGCCCGATCCCAGGGCCGACGAATTCGTCACGATTC
Organism: uncultured Nitrospirota bacterium; assembly: GCA_964548215.1. Taxonomy (GTDB): domain Bacteria; phylum Nitrospirota; class Nitrospiria; order JACQCE01; family JACQCE01; genus JBFMAJ01. The sequence goes on along the minus strand of CAZJRH010000143.1, from coordinate 3,398 downwards.
CGGAATCATGATACACTGATGATCGTGAGCGATCGAGCTGAACAGGCCAAGCCGGCGGCCGCTCTGGAGCGCGTGTCCCTGGCCGACAGCGACAAGATTCTTGAGCTGCTAAACCACGTTGCCCTGCGGGGCAAGGGGTTCGTCACCGAATCGCTGCTCGACGCGGTGCTGGAGCTGGGTTTTACGGAGCCGACTCAATTGACGGCCGACGGCGCCGATCCGGAGGCCTATTACAACGACCGGCCCAACGCCTGGGCCAATTATCATGTGCGGGAATGGAAGCGCGTCTTGATGATTTACGGAGGAGCGGGGCAGGTGCGGCGGTACCAGATCACCGAAACCCCCTAGCGACCATGCAGGACTATAATCCAGGGTTGGCCGGCGTCCCGATCGCTAAATCGGGCGTCAGCTTCGTCGATGGAGAGAAGGGAGTCCTTGAATACCGGGGGATTCCCATTGAGGAGCTCTGCGAGAAGAGCGCCTTTCTGGAAACATCATATCTGTTGTTGTTCGGCAAGCTGCCCGCCCAGCCGGAGCTGGACCGATTCATCGCCGAGGTGACCCAGCACCGGCGGCTCAAGTACCGGATCGTCGATTTGATCAAATGTCTGCCCGAGCTTGGCCATCCGATGGACGCGCTGCAAGCGGCCGTGGCCGCGCTGGGCATGTTCTATCCGGACAAGGCGGTGGAATCGCGTGAAGTGCAGTATCTTTCCTCGGTCCGCCTGATCGCCAAGCTGCCCACGATCGTGGCGGCCTACGCCCGTTTGCGCCACGGGAACGATTTTGTCCCGCCGCGGGACGATCTCGGCCACGCCGAAAATTTTCTCTACATGCTGACCGGGCGGGCGCCCGACCCGCTGCCGGCCCGTGTGCTGGACGTTTGTTTGATTCTGCATGCGGAGCATACAATGAATGCCTCCACCTTCAGCGGGCTTGTGACCGCCTCGACGTTGGCCGATCCCTACACCGTGGTCGCCTCCGCCATCGGCACGCTGACCGGCCCGTTGCACGGCGGGGCGAATGAGGCCGTGATCGACATGATCCAGGACATCGGTTCGGTCCAGGCGGTGCGCCCCTACCTGGAGCAAAAAATTGCCAAGAAACAGAAGATCCCGGGGCTGGGCCACCGCATCTACAAGGTGAAGGATCCACGCGCCTATGTCCTGCAGGGGTTGGCGCAGGAATTGTTCAAGCACTTGGGGTCGTCGCCCTTTTACGACATCGTGCAGGAAATTGAACGGGTGGGGGAGCAACTGCTGGGCCACAAGGGCATCCGCCCCAACGTCGATTTCTATTCCGGCATTGTCTATGACCGGCTGGGGATTCCAAAGGATTGTTTTACCACTATTTTTGCCATGGCCCGGGTGACCGGCTGGCTGGCCCATTGGATCGAACAGCTCAAGGAAAACCGCCTGTTCCGCCCAGAGCAGATCTACGAAGGCGGGCACGGCCTGCCCTACGTGCCGCTGAACAAACGACGTTAATCGGTCCGCCGTAGGGGCGCAGCATGCTGCGCCCTTACCTTCCTATTGCTTTTTCCCGGCAACCTTCCTACAATGACCGCAATTCGACCTGAAGCGGTCGACAACAATCTGCATTCATCATAAGTCCGTGAGCGAAGGAGCGGGCAATGGCGAACAAGGGACGAAGCAGCGCAAAGAAGAAAAAACCGGCGAAGAAAAAAACCGCGAAGAAACCGGCGAAAAAGAAAACCGCCAAGAAATCGCCGGCGAAGAAAAAAACAACCGCAAAGCGGCCCGCCAAAAAAACCGCGTCACGCGCGGCCAAGCCGGCCAAGGCCAAGCGCCCGGCCAAGCCGGCCAAGTCGATCGTTCCGCCGGGAGAAACGCCCATCGGGCAGGTGGTCCATTACTACTCGCACATCTCCGTGGCGGTGATCAAACTGAAGAAAGGGGCGCTGCAGGTCGGCGATGTGATCCATATCAAGGGACACACCTCCGATTTCCGCCAGGTGGTCGATTCGATGCAGGTGGAGCATCAAACGGTCACCCGGGCGGCGGCCGGAGATGATTTCGGTCTCAAGGTCAGCGCCCATGCGCGGGAGCATGACGTCGTCTATCGGGTGTTGAACCCGTAAGAGAATTTTTATCTGGTGTTTGGCTTGCTGATGCCGCATGCACGAGCGACGGCGTCGCGGTAACGCAACCAATAATCCAGCGAGCGGTTCATCGCCCGCACGACGGCGCGTTGCTGGGCCGGTGTGCGCGCCGCCTCCAGCACCATCCGCCAGGCGGCGGCCCGATGGCTCCCCTCCACACGCTGGTGCGCCCGGATCAGATCCATCGCCTTCGGGCTGACACCGTGAAAGCGCACCAGGGGGTGGTTGGCCACCGTCGCTTCGATCTGGGCGTCGCTTTTGGGGTGGTGCTCGGTGTCCGTCGCTAATTCCTTGCGGTCATTGACGCTGCCTTCCACGAAGATCGTCATGACGGCCAGCCCTTCGATCCAGTCGCTCCGGGCGGTGACCCGGTCGAGCCAGCTCCGATAGGCTCGGCTCGCCGGCAGCAGCCGAATCGCCTCAAAGTCGGCCGGCGTATAGCCCAACCCCGCCATCATTTCTAGAAACAGGGCCGGGTGGGAGCGGCCGATGCTCAAACCGCCCGTCTCCTCTTCATAGAGGTTGGTGGCCAGCTCCCGCCGGATGCTCATCGGCGGGTTGCGGCCGTAGAGACGCCCCAGCAGAATGGGAAAATCCCTGACATAGACGGCGAATTCCTGCTGGAAATGGGTCTTCAGCTGGGCGCGCTTGATCCGGTTGCCGCTGAAGACCGGCCAGGCCCAGTGGTGTTTCCGGTCCATGATCGACAGCAACTGCTCCTGGAAGGAGCGGGGCGGGGCGGACGCGCGGGCCATGCGTTAGGAAGTTCCCGGCTGGGTCATGCGCCAGGGATCAAGCAGTTTTTCCAGTTTGGCCTTGGGCAGGATTTTGCGCGCGCGGGCGATCTCCCGCACGCTCTTGCCGGTGCGGGAGGCTTCCTTGGCGATGGCGGCCGCGGCATCGTAGCCGATGACCGGGGCGAGCGCGGTGCACATGGCCAGGCTTCGCTCAATCGAGGCGCGCGCGCGCACTTCATCGGCCTTAAGCCCCTTGATGCACCGGCGGGTGAAATTCTCCGATGAGGCGGCGAGCAGATGAATCGATTGCAGGAGGTCGTAGGCCATCACCGGCATCATGACGTTCAATTCAAAATTGCCGGCCGCGCCGCAGAGGGTGATCGTCGCGTCGTAGCCGATCACCTGCGCCGCGGCCTGGCAGACCGATTCGGCGATGACGGGATTGACCTTGCCCGGCATGATCGAGGAGCCGGGCTGTGTGTCGGGCAGGATCAGCTCGCCCAGCCCGCAGCGCGGACCCGAACCCAGCCACCGCACAT
>CAZJRH010000142.1:0-1663 GCA_964548215.1 uncultured Nitrospirota bacterium | reverse complement strand
GTGAAGGTCGGGTCGCGGTGCGCGAGGAACTTGTTGCGCAGCGTGTGAAGCTTTCCATGAACGTCTGAAGTGGACCCCGGATTTTGGACCAGGGCGTAGGGTGATAATCGAGCCTGCTCCAGACCAAGAGGAGCAGCACTCGTGAAAAAGACGCGCACGAAGCACAGCCCGGCCTTCAAGGCGAAGGTCGCCCTGGATGCGGTACGCGAGCAGGAGTCGGTGGCCGAGCTCGCCCGCCGGTACAAGGTCCACGCGAACGTAGTCTACAAATGGAAGCGTCAGCTTCTGGACAACGCGGCGGCATCGTTCGAGTCCGAGGCCGGGGACGATTCGGCAGTCGAGCGGGAGGGCGAGCTCCTCAAGAAGATCGGCGAGCTGACGGTGGAGCGCGATTTTTTGTCCAACGGGCTCGGGCGATGCCGATGAAACAGCGACGAGCCTTGGTCGAGCCGAACATCTACCCGTCGATGCGCCGCCAATGCGAGTTGCTGGCGGTCAATCGGTCGAGTTTGTACTACGAGCCGGTTGGTCCGGACGAGGAGGAGCTGGCCCTGATGCGCCGGATCGACGAGCTGCATCTGAAGCACCCGTTCTTCGGCAGCCGGATGCTCACGCGGACGCTTCAGGACGAAGGCACCCAGGTGAACCGCAAGCGCGTCCAGCGGCTCATGAAGTTGATGGGGCTGGAGAGCACGGCTCCGAAGCCGAACACGAGCAAACCGGCCCCGGAACACCCAGTCTATCCGTACCTGCTGCGAGGAGTGATGATCTCGCGCCCGAACCAGGTTTGGGCGACCGACATCACGTACATTCCCATGGCCCACGGGTTCGCCTACCTGGTGGCGATCATCGACTGGTACTCGCGTCGCATCCTCTCCTGGCGGCTGTCCAACACGCTGGACGCGGACTTCTGCGTAGAGGCGCTCCGAGAGGCGCTCAGCCGCTTCCCCACGCCCAAGATCTTCAACACCGACCAGGGCTCGCAGTTCACCTCGGAGGACTTCACCGGCGTCCTGCGCGACCGAGGCATCAAGATCAGCATGGACGGCAAAGGCCGCTTCCTCGACAACATCTTCGTGGAACGCCTCTGGCGTTCACTGAAGTACGAGGAGGTCTACCTGAATGCCTACGACTCGCTGACGGAGGCCCGAGCCGGAATCGGCGCGTACTTTGAGTTCTTCAACCACGACCGACCGCACAGCGCCTTGGGCCACCAGACTCCGGCTGCATTCTACGATTCCACGGCCGCGCTCGCGGCATGATCACCGACATCATGACCTGGACATCAACCGTCAATTATTGAAAGAACACTCGCAAAACGCTATGAGCGAACAACCAGCAGGCTCCACCTTAGCGAGACCCGATATTGGTCTGAAAGATGGGGGCCACCTCAAACAAGGTCGCGCTCGGCTTCGTCGAGGGACTGAACAACAAGATCCGGGTCATCCAGCGTCGAGCCTACGGATTGCGCGATGAAGAATACCTGCGGCTGAAGATTCTCACCTGCATGCTGCCGCAACTCTAACCGATGCATGCTTCGAACACGGGCCACACGATTCCCTCAGCGTCCCCGTCGCTCAAACATTCAGGGCTACGGACCGACAAATGCCCCAAATCACCCACTCGATTCCGTGAAGACCCTATTTGGCATCCACTGCCAACT
>CAZJRH010000141.1:0-3613 GCA_964548215.1 uncultured Nitrospirota bacterium | reverse complement strand
GGGCGGCGATCGCGGCGGTGGCCGTGACGGGATTTGTGCTGGCCCGCCAGGGACGCGGCGTGCGCTTGGTCAAACGGTTGGGATTTGTGGCGCTGACGGCGGTGTTATTGGTGGGATTTTTGTGGGCGACCCAGCCGAGCCAGTTGGAAAATCCGATGGAGCGGCTCTTTGCCGTGACCATGGGGTTGAAGATGTCGGTGGAGGGACGCTGGTCCTACTGGCAGGGCGCGGGCGAGTTGATTGCGCAGCATCCGCTGTTGGGCGGCGGGCCCGGCACCTTCGGCGTCCAGTTTCAGCAGGTGCAGGATGGGGGCCATTACGCTCGATACGCCCACAATCTCTATCTGCAGATGGCGAGTGAAATCGGTCTGGCCGGTCTGGTAGCCTTTCTCGCCGTGGTGGGTGGGATGGTTCTGTTGGTGCGGCGACTCCGGCAGTTACGGACCTTCGGCGCCGTCTTGCTGACGAGCGCGGGGGCGTTGTTGTTGCATGGCCTGGTTGATTTTTCCTGGGAAGTTCCGGCGAACCAATGGCTCTTTTTCGTTTTCTTCGGCATGATCGTGGCCTGCGATCGGATCGAGCGGGGCGATCCCGTGCCGGCAAGGGAACTCGGACAACGGGGGCGGGCGATCGGCACCCTGGCGGCCGTGCCGCTGGCGGCTCTGTTATTGCTGTTGATTGGGCGGCCCTATTTGGCGGAGGGCTATCTGCAGTCGGCCATTGCGGCCTCCATCGCCGATGACACGGAGCTGACGATGGAACTGGGGCTGGAAGCCGTCCGCCATGCGCCGCGCTCGGCCCGCTCGGCCAATTTTCTAGCGACGAGCTATCGACGGAAATGGGAGAAGAGCGGGAAAGCGGCGTGGTTGGACCAGGCGGCCGAGTGGCATCGGGCGGCCATTGAATCGGCGCCGTCCGTCGGGCTCTATCATCATGAATTCGGCAAAACGTTGTGGGCCATGGAGCGTCCGGAGGCGGCGGTGGCCGCCTGGACGACGGCGCATGCCCGCTATCCGATCAACCCCGATTTTGCGGTCCAGTTGGGTCGGGGGTTGTGGACGACCGGCCAGCCGGTGAAAGCGCTGGCACTGCTGGAGGAGACGGCAACGCTGGAGCCGGTCTTTCTCGCGGCCGGCAGCCCCGAAGTGCGGCCATTCTACGATCTGCATTTTCTGATGGCAAAAATTTATGAGGAACAGGGCCGGCCGGATGCGGCCGTTGATGAATACCACCGGATCATCGCGCTGGGGGAACGCGGTCCCGATCGGATCGCCTACACGCCGTTGCTGGCCGGGAGGATTGCGATTTCGCCGAAATTATGGTATGTCTCAAAAAGTTATCTGGAGATGGGCGACCTTTATCAACGGCAAGGGCAGACGGAACCGGCGCTGGCGGCCTATCGCCGGGCGATCGACATCGACCCCAATTATGAGAAGGCCAAGCAACGGATCGAGGCGCTCGAAGCCAAAGCGGGGGTCAAGAAGTCATGATCCGGTGTGAACAATTGACCAAGCACTTCGTCGTCGGCCTGCGCCAGCGCAAAGTGATGGCGTTGCAGGGGCTGGATCTGGAGGTGAAGTCCGGGGAGATTTTCGGATTCCTGGGCCCCAATGGCGCCGGCAAGACCACCGCGATGAAAATTCTCATGGGGCTGATCTATCCGACCGGCGGGCGGGCCTGGCTGCTCGGCAAACCCCTGGGGGATGTCGATGTGAAGGGGCAAGTCGGATTTCTTCCGGAGTCGCCCTATTTCTATGATTATCTGACGGCTGATGAATTTCTGACATTCTATGGCCAGCTCTTCGGCCGGTCGGGGAGTGATTTGAAGCGGCGAATCGATGAGCTGCTCGAACTGGTCGGGCTCACCGACCGGCGGCGTCTTCGGCTGTGCCATTTTTCCAAGGGCATGCTCCAGCGGGTCGGGCTGGCGCAGGCGCTGATCAATGATCCGATGCTGGTGGTGCTGAACGAGCCGATGTCGGGCCTGGATCCCATCGGCCGAAAAGAGGTGCGCGACCTGATTCTGCATCTGAAGGAGCGGGGCAAAACGGTCTTTTTCAGCTCGCACATTCTGACCGACGCCGAAACGATCTGCGATCGCGTCGGCATTCTCATCAGCGGCCGCTTGAAGGAAGTCGGCCGGGTCGAAGAGTTGCTGAGCCGCCACGGCGTCAAAACCGTGGAAATGGCGGTGGAGGGGCTGCCCGGCGAGGCCGCATCCCGTTTACGCGGCATGGCGACGAAGGCCATCGCCAGCGGGTCCAAGCTGATGCTGGTGTTTGACCAGGAGGCCCGCGTGGAGGAGGCGCTGGCATTGGTCGTCTCCTCCAGGGGCAAGCTGGTGTCGCTCGTCCGGCACAAGGGATCTCTGGAAGACCTGTTCGTGAAGGAGGCGGCGCAGGGCGGCCGCCCGGAGCCGGACGGCGCATGAAGACGGTCGCGGTGATCGCGCTCAATACGTATAAGGAGACGATCCGGGACAAGCTGCTCTACAACTTGCTGATCTTCGCCATTCTGTTGATCAGCAGCTCGGTGATCCTTAGCACGTTGACGGTCGGCGAGCGGTCGAAGATCATCGTGGACCTCAGTCTGGCCGGGGTGAATATCTTCGGGGTGCTGATCGCCATTTTTGTCGGGATCGGATTGGTGAGCAAGGAGATCGAGAAGAAAACCATCTACACGATCATCTCGAAACCGGTTCGCCGGTGGCAATTTCTTATCGGCAAATATGCCGGGCTGCTCATGGTGCTGGCGGTGAATCTGGCGCTGATGACGGTCTTCCTCTATGTGGCGCAATTGGCCGGGGAATGGGGGCTGCGCCCCGAGTTGCTCAAAGCGATCTGGCTGATCTATGTGGAACTGATGGTGGTCACGGCGCTGGCGCTCCTCTTCTCCACTTTTACGACTTCGACGCTGGCCGCCATTTTCACCCTGTCGTTGTACGTGATCGGTCATCTCTCCTCCAGCATCAAGGAGTTTGCGGACCGCATCGGCGGAACGTTTGCCTCGGTGATTGCGAACGTGATCTATTACAGTCTCCCCAATCTGGACTATTTCAACATCAAGGCCGAAGTCGTTCATCAAGTGCCTGTTTCGATGGCCTACCTGGCGTGGTCCAGTCTGTATGGCGTGGCGTATGTGACCGTCATTCTGCTTGTGGCCGCGGTCATTTTTCAGCGCCGCGATTTTAAATAAATCTCCATCCAAGGGGGACAGATTTTACAATCTGTCCCCCCTTGCGTTCGATTTCCGTTGTAAATCCAACAGTTCATTAGTTGAACACTTGAAACCTATTCCTTGACAAAACAATAAGTTCTGCTATGCTGTTCATCAAATGAACAGTATGGATGACGAAGCCCGCCGCACACTGCATATTCTGGACGAGGTGGCAAAAGACCATCGGATCAGCCAGCGCGCCCTGAGCGAACGGCTCGGCGTGGCGTTGGGTCTGACCAACCTCTATCTGAAGCGATTGGTGAATAAGGGATATATCAAGGCCAAGGGGATCCCTGGCAAACGCTATTTTTATTACCTGACCCCGCAGGGCTTCGCTGAAAAAACCGCGTTATCCGTGTCCTATATGAAGTTTTCCTGGCGGTATTACCAGGAAGTC
>CAZJRH010000140.1:0-4167 GCA_964548215.1 uncultured Nitrospirota bacterium | reverse complement strand
GGCGGCGTGGCGCTGCTGCGGTGCATTGCGGCCGTGGAGAAGCTCAAGCTGGAGGGCGATCAGCAGGTCGGCGTGACGATCCTCAAACGGGCGCTCGAGGAGCCCATCCGGCAGATTGCGGAGAACGCCGGTTTTGAGGGTTCGGTGGTCGTCGAGCGGGTGAAGAAGGAAAAGACCAATATCGGCTTCGATGCGGCCTCCGAAACGTACCGGGATATGATTGAGGCGGGCATTATCGATCCGACCAAGGTCACCCGGACGGCGCTGCAAAATGCGGCCAGCGTGTCGTCGCTGATGCTGACCACGGAAGTGATGGTGGCCGATTTGCCGGAGAAGGAAGGCAAGGGATCGGGGATGCCGTCCGGCGGTGGCATGGAAGGCATGTACTAAGGCGCGATCAACTCGCCTGTCGAGTGTGTGGGCCTCTCCCCGGCGGTGTGTCGGGGAGAGGCCCATTTTTTCTTGTCGGATTTTCAATTGACAGCCGACGGGGCGCAATTATATAACAGCATGGCGGGCGCGGTGGGCTCGAATGATCGATCGGGGAGGGGCGCATGGGAACGGCACAGGCGGTTGACGTGGCGCGATGGGAGCAGGAAGTGCTGAAAACACCGGGACTGGTGATGGTCGATTTCTGGGCTGTGTGGTGCGGCCCCTGCCAGATGATCGCGCCCACCATTCAGGAGCTGGCGAACGAATATGCCGGCCGGCTGAAGGTGCTGAAGCTCAACACCGATGAAAATCAGGAGATCGCCAGTCGGTACCAAATCATGGGCATTCCGACCCTCTTGTTTTTTAAGGACGGCACGGTTGTAGACAAGATCGTCGGGGCGGCCCCAAAAAAACAAATCAAAGATCGGATCGAGACCCTTCTGTAGCCCGCGGCTCATGCCTGCGCCATGCTCACAGAGCTGAGGATTCGGGATTTTGCCATTATTGAGTCGCTCGACCTGTCGTTTGGCGGTGGTTTTCAGGTCTTAACGGGGGAAACCGGGGCGGGCAAGTCGATCATTGTCGACGCCCTGGGGCTGCTGTGCGGGTGGCGCGCGACCCCGGAAATCATCCGCGGCGGCTGCGACGAAGCCGTCCTGGAAGCCCGCATCGAACCGGTGGATCCAATCGATGCCGGGCGGCGTCTTGGCGCCATCGGCGTCGAGGTCCTGCCCGATGCCGCCATCCTGCTTCGCCGGGTCATTTCACGCCATGACCGCAGCAGGGTCTCCATCAACGGCCAGATGGCGACGGTGTCGCAGCTGGCCCAATTGTGCGCCGGCCTGATCCACATTCACGGCCAATCCGACCATTACGCCCTGCTCTCCCCGGCCGATCAGCTGGAGTTGCTGGACCGGTACGGTCAGCTCCAGCCGCTTCGTGAAGCCTACGCGGCCCAGTATGCGCGCTACCACACCTTGCATCAGGAACAGACGGCTCTGGTTTCGACGGGGCGGGACTCGTCGCAGCGGGTGGAATTGCTGGCGTTTCAACTGAGCGAGCTGAACGGCGCGCGGCTGCAGGCCGGTGAAGAGGAGGCCCTGGCTGATGAGCAGGGACGGCTGCGTTATTCGGCGCAACTGGCCGAGGCCGCCGAGGAAAGTTATCAAACAGCCTATGACGGCGAGGCCTCCCTGGCCAGCCAAGCGGCCCGGATTCGAAAACTGATCGATAAAATGGCGCAGATTGACGCGTCGATGACGGCGGCGATTCCAATGCTGGAGGCGATCGCCATTCAGGTGCAGGAATTGACCGGTCTGCTGCGGAACTACAAGGAGCAGCTGATCCACGATCCCGAACGGCTCGTCGAGGCGGAGGATCGCCTGGCGCTCATTCATCGCCTAAGGAAAAAGTACGGCGGCGCAAATCTTTCGGAGCTGCTGGCCAAGGCCGCATCGATGACGGAGGAGATGGATCGGCTGGCCCACCGGGATGAACGGCTGGCCGCGGTCACGGCCGAAATGGAAGAGGCGGCCCGGCGGCTGGATCGCTGCGCCGAGGAGTTGTCCAAGGCCCGAGGGAAGCAGGCCGAGCAGTTTTGCCGCCAGGTCGAAAAGGAGCTGGCCCACGTGCGGATGGCCGAGGCGTCTTGCGTGATCAAATGCACGCCGATGGGCGCCCCGCACTATCAGGCGGACGGCTGGGATCAGATTGAGTTTCTGGTGACGGCCAACCGCGGCGAAGAGCTCAAGGCGCTTCGAAAGGTCGCCTCGGGAGGCGAGTTATCCCGCCTCATGCTGGCGATCCTGAGCGTGCTGGGTCACGCCGACCGGATCCCCGTGCTGGTGTTCGACGAGATCGACGCGGGCATTGGCGGCGCGGTGGCCGAACTGGTGGGCCGGCGGCTCAAGGTGCTGGCGCGCGGCCGTCAGTTGTTCAGCATCACCCACCTGCCGCAGATCGCCGCGTTTGCCGACCGGCATTACATGGTGCAGAAGGCCTCCAGAAAGGGGCGTGCCGTCACGACGGTGCAGATGCTGCGCCGCGAGGAACAGGTCGCGGAGCTGGCGCGCATGGTGGGCGGCGCCACGGTCACGGCCGCCACCAGGCGGCACGCAGAGGAATTGCTGTCGGCCGGTCAATCGGAGCGGGAACGCGACGGCGTCAAACCAGCAGCCAGAGGATGACGCCTGCGATGGAGGCGTACATCGGCAGGAAATAGGGCGGAGTCACCAGCCAGCGCTCGCAGGCGCTGTAGACCATGGTCAGGGTGCCCACGATGATGAGTGTCGATTCGGTCATGACGGCATTCGTGTTCGTTACGGGTTCTCGGCCACCCGCTCCAGTTCGTGCAGGGCGGCTTCCATTTGCCCGGCGATGACGGGCCGGCTGAGCACCCGGTTGATGACGGAGAGAATCTCCGTCACCTGAAACGGTTTCAACAGATAATCGGCCGCGCCATAGCGGATCGCCTCAATGGCGCTTTTCAAGCTGCCATAGCCCGTGAGAATGATGGCCTGGGTGTTGGGGCGAACGGTTTTGATCTCCTTCAGCAGGGAGGTGCCATGGCAATCGGTCATTTTCAGATCGAGCGTCATGAGATCAATTGAAGTCGACTGGACCAGGGCGAGGGCTTCCTGACGGTTGTTGGCGGTATAGACGTCGTAAAATGGCTTCAGGACCATTTTGAGTGATTCTCTTGGCCCGACTTCATCATCGACGATCAAGATTTTGGCTCGCTTCTCCACAAAACCTCCCTCTATGCTGTGACGTTGCCCCTGCAACGTGGGTGAGTAATGCAGAGATAGATGCAAAAGCAGGGCCAACAGAACGAGCCTATGCGCGTTGGGGTGCTTATAAAACATGTGTTTTTTCAAACTGTTAAGACGTCGATTTCTTTGGCGGCCAGACGTGATCGATGCGGTCCTGCACATTTTTGTTCGGTCGATGCGGCATACTAGTCGGCAATGTATGAATTTCCAATGGATTCATGCGCGATGGCTCTTGTGCGTCGTGTTGTGCATTTTTGGGCGGCGGGAACTGTGCGCCGTTTCTTGACAAGCCGTCAGCCCATCCATACAATCAGCGGGATTTGATGGTATCGCCCGCCGAATGACCAATATGTTGCATGCTCGTCCACGAGCCTTCCGCCACGCTCTTGCCTGGATGATCGCTGTCGTCTGGGTGACCTGGCTGTCGCCGGGCTCGACCGCCTGGGCGGCCCGGCCGTTTTTCGCCACCGAGCAGGCCGACCCGATTGAAAAGGGGAAGACGCGTTTTGAAACCGGCTTTCTGTACCGGCAGTTTTCCAGCGATGATCGGCTCTCGTCGCTGGTGCTGGAGCTGACCAACGGCATGCTCAACGACCTCGATTTCGAAGTCGAGGTGCCGGTTCTCTTCCTTCAGTCCGGCAGCTCGGCTGAGAATGGGTTGGGGGACGTGAATTTGAAAGCGAAGATCCGGTGGCTTCGGGCCCGGGAGGGGCGCCCGGTGTCGCTGGCCACCCAATTTGTCCTGAAACTTCCCACCTGCAACAAGGACAGGTTGTCGGCGTTCAATCCATCATGCACGGGCAAGACCGACGTGGGTATCATCGGCATCGCCAGCAAAACGTTCAGATCCCTCGACGTCCATATGAACCTGGGCTACATGGTCGTCGGGGGGAAAACCCTCGTCAGTCCGCTGGTGACGCAGACTCGTCCGTTGCGGGATACGTTAAGTTACTCGTTGGGGTTT
>CAZJRH010000139.1:0-1902 GCA_964548215.1 uncultured Nitrospirota bacterium | reverse complement strand
TGGATGAGCCACGGCGATCGGATCGAGCAGATGCCGCCGGGTTTTACCGCGATCGGCCGCACCACGAATTCGCCCATTGCGGCCATGGAGGATCCGGCCCGCCGCTTCTACGCCTTGCAATTTCATCCCGAAGTGGCCCACACCCCGCAGGGACCGGCGATCCTTGCCAACTTTGTCCGGCAGATCGCGGGTTGCACCTCGGCCTGGACGATGGCCTCGTTTCGCAAGGAAGCGGTCGATCGAATCCATCGCCACGTGGGCGACGCTCGAGCCGTGTGCGCGTTGAGCGGCGGCGTCGATTCCTTGGTGGCTGCCACGCTGATGCACGAAGCGATCGGCGACCGCCTGACCTGTCTCTTCGTGGACAACGGGTTGTTGCGTGATCAGGAACGGCAGCGGGTGGAGGAATCCTTTCGCCAACACCTGAAACTCAACATCAAATATATCAATGCAAGCACTGAATTTCTCAGAGTATTAAAAGGCGTCGACGACCCCGAAGAAAAGCGCCGTCGCATCGGGCGCCTGTTTATCAAGGTGTTCGAGCGGGAGACGAAAAAACTGGAGCGGGCCGGCAAACGGGGGCCCGCCGGCGCCGTGCGCTTTCTGGCGCAGGGCACACTCTATCCGGACGTTATCGAAAGCGTGTCGTTCAAGGGGCCGTCGGCCACGATCAAGACCCATCACAATGTCGGCGGCCTGCCCAAGCGGATGCGCCTGGGATTGATCGAGCCGCTGCGGGAGTTATTCAAGGATGAAGTCCGGCGTCTGGGGCAGGAGCTCGGCCTGTCGCGCGAGCTGCTCTGGCGCCAGCCCTTTCCCGGTCCCGGCCTGGCGATTCGCGTGATCGGGGTGGTGACACCGCGACGCCTGGCGCTGGTGCGGGCGGCCGACGCCATTATCGAGCAGGAGGTGCGGGCTGAAGGCCTGTATGATCACTTCTGGCAATTGTTCGCCGTGCTGCTGCCCGTTCGCACGGTCGGCGTTATGGGGGATGAGCGGACCTACGATCACGTCATCGCCATCCGTGGCGTGACCAGCCAGGACGGCATGACGGCCGACTGGGCGCCGCTCCCGCCGGAATTACTGGGGCGCATCGCCAACCGGATCATCAACGACGTGAAGGGCATCAATCGGGTCGTCTACGATGTGACTTCCAAGCCGCCCGGCACGATTGAGTGGGAATAGTTCCTCCTCCAAACCTACCGACCTGATCCATGCAAGCACGCCTTCAAAAACTGATCGCCCACGCGGGAGTGACCTCGCGCCGCAAAGCGGAAGAGCTCATCACGAGCGGCTGCGTAACCGTCAACGGCCGCATCGTCACCGAGCTGGGCAGCAAGGCCGATCCCGACCGCGACCACGTCAAGGTCAACGGCAAGTTGCTGCGCATGCATCCGCCCTCCGTCTGCATCATGCTGAACAAGCCCAAGGAATTCATCACGTCGGTGAAGGATCCCGAAGGCCGCCCGACGGTGATGGAGCTGGTGCGGGGGGTGAAGGGACGGGTCTTCCCCATCGGCCGGCTTGACTATCACACGGAAGGGCTGCTGCTGCTGACCAACGACGGTGAACTGGCCAATCTGCTGATGCACCCCCGTCACGGCGTCTCGAAGCGCTACGAGGTGAAGCTCAAGGGGCAGCTCGAGGACGACGAGATTGGCCGGCTGGCCCGCGGCGTGCGTCTCGACGACGGCACGACGGCGCCCTGCACGATCACCAAGCTGGGCAAGGCGGAGAAGAATTCCTGGCTCGAGGTGACATTGCATGAGGGACGCTACCGCCAGGTCCGCCGGATGTTTGAGTCGGCGGGCCATTTCGTGCTGAGGCTCCGTCGGGTGGGCTACGGCGGCCTGACGCTCGGCGCCCTGCCCGTCGGGCGTTGTCGCCGTCTGACCGACGCGG
>CAZJRH010000138.1:0-4625 GCA_964548215.1 uncultured Nitrospirota bacterium | reverse complement strand
ACGGCCCGGAAGACATGACCCCCGAGAATCGTTTCCCACAGTTTTTCATAAAAGCGGGTCTGGTGACGCCCCGACTTCAGCAGCCGCGCGTTCTGACCGATCGCCTCTTCCTTGGAATAGCCGAGCAGCGCTTCGAACGCGGGATTCACGTACTGGATCAGGCCCTCCCGATCCGTGATGAAGACGCTGTCGGCCGTCTGCTCGACCGCGCTGGAGAGTGTGATCAGGGACGTCTCCGCCCTCTCCCGCTCAAGCGCGAGTTTCACCAGATAGGACCCCGTTTCCACCAATTGCATGTCTTGCTGGCTCGGACGGCCGGGCGCCCGGCTATAGATGGCGAAGGTGCCCAACACGCGGCTGCCGGCCGAGAGAATCGGCATGGACCAGCACGCCCGAAGACCATGACGCAAGGCGAGATCCCGCCCCTCGGCCCAGAGGGGATCAACTTCGATATCTTCGACAATCACGCACTCCCGTCGGTAGGCCGCCGTCCCGCAAGAGCCGGCGGATGGCCCAATCACAAGACCATCAACGGCCTTGTTGTAACTTTCAGGGAGACTCGGCGCGGCGACGGTTCTCATTGTTCGTTGGTCATCATTCAGCAGCAAAATGGAGCAGAGATAATCGGGCGCCTGCCGCTCGACGGCTCGTGTGAGGGCATCGAATATCTCGGGCAGGGGAACGTCCTTTGAGATCAACTCCAGGATGCTGTTTTGGATGATGAGCACGGCTTCAGCCCGTTTACGCGGCGTCACATCGCGAAAACTCCAGACTCGCCCGACGCACTCGGTTCCCATCGTCTGCGGCTTCGAGTAACGTTCAAACACCCGGCCGTCCTTGAACTTCAGGATGTCGACACTTTCGGCCTCCGGCTGGTTGTAGAGTTCCTGAACCTTCGACACGAACCCCGCAGGATCCTTCAATTGATCGAGCACAAACGCGAGCGCGCGCTCGTCGTCCCGCGCCTCCACAATCGCGCTCGGAATTCGCCACATCTGTACAAACTGTCGATTAAAACTCACGATCTTCCCCTTGTTGTTGACCACCAGGAGGCCGTCCGCCGTCGACTCCAGCGTCGCTTGAAGCAGTGAAAGGGAGAAGCTCCGCGCCTTTTCCGCGCGTTTCTGTTCGGTGATATCCGTAATAAACCCCTCAAGGGCCAGCAACGCTCCATCCGGGGAAAACACGCCACAGCCATGCTCCCAGACCCACTTCTCTTCCCCCGAGGCTGTGATAATACGATAGACCAACTGAAAGGGGCGCCGTTCCCGCAATGCCGCCTGCACGTCGTTCCACACCTGCTCCTGATCGTCCGGATGAATCAACTCTTTGCCGAACGACACCTGCCCGTTCAGAAGCGCGGACGGCGCATGCCCGGTCAATTCCAGGCACCCTTCGCTGGCGAATTCCATGGACCAGTCTTTATCGTTGCGGCAGCGGTAGACCATGCCGGGAAGATTGCTCATCAGCGTAAAGAGCATGCGCTGGTGATCGGCGATGTTGGCGCGATTGGCGGACGGACGGGTCGGCTGCTTTTTCCGCGCGGGTTGTGGCCGTGTGCGACGAACCATGTTGTGCCTCAGCCTGTGCGGATGCCGGTTCGCAGCGGGGGGGCTTTTACACGGAAGAATCCGGCATCGCCCTCAACGAAACCAGTGTAACTGATCTTGCCGGAAACCGCAATTCCGGCCCTGCCCGTCGGCGGCTTATGGGATCGACGGGAGACGCAAAATCGCGTCCTGCGTGTACTCGATCAGCGGAGCGGGATAGACGCCGATCAGCAGCGCGGCCGCCGCGATCACCAGCAGGGCCACGGCGGCGGCAGGCGTCCAGGCCAGTTCGATGGGCCGCTCCGGCTCCTTCATGTACATCACCATCACCACCCGGAGGTAGTAATAGGCGGAGACCGCCGACAGCAGGACGCCCACGACGGCCAGCCACGCCAGGCCGGCGTCCACCGCGGCCATGAAGAGGTAGAATTTTGCGATGAAGCCGGCCGTCGGCGGCAATCCCGCCAGCGAGAACATGAAAATCAGCATGGCGAAGGCCGCCGCGGGGTGCGATTTGGCCAGGCCGGCCCATTCCCCGATCTCCTCCCCCTGCACGCCCGAGTGCCGCATCAAGATCACGACGCCGAACGCCCCGAGGTTCATAATCGTGTAGACGGCCATGTAGAGCATCAGGCTCATCACGCCCAGTTCGCTCCCCACGATGAGCCCGATTAGGGCGTAGCCTGCGTGCGCGATGCTGGAGTAGGCCAGCATCCGCTTAATGTTTTGCTGCGCGATGGCGGCCAGGCTGCCGATCAGCATCGTCGCCACGGACAGCGCAATCAGCCAGACGGCCCAGTACGGCCGCAGGGGGCCGAAAACCTCAAGAAAAACTCGAAGAAAGACCGCGAACGTGGCGGCTTTTGTGGCCACCGACATGTAGGCCGTTACGGGGGTCGGCGCGCCTTCATAGACGTCGGGCGTCCACATGTGGAAGGGCGCGATCGCCACCTTGAACCCGAATCCCGCCAGCAGGAAGATCATGGCCATCAATAACGTCGGGTTGACCGCCGCCGCTTGGGCCGCCAGCGCCTCGGCCGCCGTCCTCAGGTGGGTCGTGCCGGTGGCGCCGAAAAACAACGACATCCCGAACAGGAAGATCGCGGAGGAGAGCGACCCCAGGACGAAATACTTGGCCGACGCTTCGATGGGGCGAAGATCGTGCCGGTTCAGCCCGACCAGGATATAGAGCGACACGGCGGCCAGCTCCAGGCCCAGAAAGATCATGAGCAGATCGCCGCTCGATACCATGACCATCAGTCCGCAGGTGGCCAGCAGCAGGAACGCGTAGTACTCGCCGTAATGGATCCGTTCGATCTCCAGGTAGCGGATCGAGAGCAGAATCGTCAGACCCGTGGCGGCGTAGAGCAGCAGTTTGAAATAGGCGGCGAACGGATCGAGGATGAATTGCCCGCCGAACGCGTCGATCTGCGTGGAGATCAGCAACAGCGTGGCCGCGCCGGCGCCGCCCAGCACGGCCAGGCTCAGATAGGCCAGCCACGCGCGGCGATGGACGGGCGTCACCAGGTCCAGCAGCAGGATCAGGCAGGCGCCCGCCGCGACGATAACCTCGGGCATGATCGCCATGAATTGATCGAACAGCGACACGGCCGTCACCGGAACGGCTCCATGAGATCGACGAACATATCCGATTCCCGCTCCCACCCCGGGTTGACCTGCTGAACCAGCGCGGCCACGCTGCTGTGCATGCGCGAGAGGAACGGATCGGGATAGAAACCGATCCAAAACACGAGAATCACGAGGGGCGCCAGCGTGACGGCCTCGCGCCAGGAGAGATCGGGCCATCGCCACGAAGCCGGCGCCGGCCCGAACATCACCCGCTGCGTCATCCAGAGCAGGTAGACGGCCGCCAGGATGATGCCGAGCGCGGCCAGTGTGGCGACAAACGGGCTCACGCGGAAGGCGCCGACCAGGACAAGGAATTCTCCGACGAAACCGTTGGTGCCCGGCAGCCCCAGCGAAGAGAGCACGAAAATCATCAGACAGACGGCCAAGACCGGCATGCTCCGCGCCAGGCCGCCGTAGTCGGAGATCATCCGGCTGTGCGTGCGGTCGTAGAGCAGCCCCACGCAGAGAAAGAGCGCGCCGGTGGCGATGCCGTGGTTGATCATTTGCAACAGGGCGCCTTCGACGCCCTGCGCATTGAACATAAAGATCCCCAACGTCACAAAACCCATGTGGCTGACGCTCGAATAGGCGATGAGTTTTTTCAGATCGTCCTGAGCCAGCGCCATGTAGGCGCCGTAGACGATGGCGATGATCGACAGCGCGGCGATCCACGGCATCCAGACTTGGGACGCATAGGGCGTGATCGGCAGGCAGAAGCGCAGGAAACCGTAGGCGCCCATCTTCAGGAGGACGCTGGCCAGGATCACGCTGCCCGCCGTCGGCGCCTCGACGTGGGCGTCCGGCAGCCAGGTGTGGAAGGGAAACATCGGCACCTTGATGGCAAACGCGAAAAAGAAGGCGGCAAAAATCCACATCTGAAAGAGCGGGCTGTAGGGCTGCCCCATGAGCTGCGTCAGGTCGAAGGTCCGGCCGCCTTCAAAATAGAGGGCGATCATCGCTACCAGCAGCAGCAGGCTGCCCGCCAGCGTGTAGAGGAAGAATTTGAGGGCCGCATACAGGCGATTGGGCCCGCCCCACACCCCGATGATCAGATACATCGGGATCAGCATCGCTTCCCAGAAGACGTAGAACAGGACGAAATCGAGCGCGGCAAACACGCCGATCATGGCCGTCTCCATCAGGAGCAGGCTGATCATGAACTCCGTGACCTTCCGGTCGATCGCGCGCCAGGAACAGAGCACACAGATCGGCATCAACCCCGCCGTCAGGAGAATCATCGGCAGGCTGATGCCGTCCACGCCGACGCGATAAAAGATATTGAACCGGGGAATCCAATCCGCCTCGGCCACGAACTGCATGGCGGGCGTGGCCGTGTCGAAGGCGAACCACAGCGGGAGCGACAGGAGCAGATTCACCAGCGTCCCGGCCAGGGCGAGCCGCTTGACGGTCTCCTCCCCGCGCACCACCGGCAGCAGCGCCGCGACG
>CAZJRH010000137.1:0-2139 GCA_964548215.1 uncultured Nitrospirota bacterium | reverse complement strand
TAATCGTATTCGATTGCATAACCAGGACGGAAAAATTTAACCTTTTCAAATCCCGCAACTGAACTCAACGCTTTAAATTGAATGTCTTCTGGAAGAGAAGTGGAAAAACCATTCACATACACTTCGCAGGTATTCCATCCTTCCGGCTCCACGAATAATTGGTGTCTGTCCTTATCCGCAAAACGATTGATTTTGTCCTCAATCGACGGGCAATAACGTGGTCCGGTGCCCTGGATGGCGCCGCTGTAGAGCGGCGAACGCATCAAATTGTCTTGAATGATGGTATGGGTCTTCTGACCGGTATAGGTCAGGTGGCAGGCGATCTGCTCGAGCTCCAGCCGTTCGGTGGCGTAGGAGAATGGGACCGGCGGATCGTCGCCGTGCTGTGGCGCCATCCGGGAAAAATCGATCGTTCTGCCGTCGAGCCTTGGCGGTGTGCCGGTTTTCAGCCGGCCGAGCGGAAAGCCGATCTCCGCCAGCGAGTCCGAGAGTCCTTCCGCCGATGGCTCGCCGGCCCGGCCGGCCGGGAAATGGACGGGGCCGATATGAATCAGCCCCCGGAGAAAAGTTCCGGTGGTGACGATCACCGCGTGGGATCGATAGCGCCGCCCGTCGGCGGTGATGACGCCCAGCACGCGGCCGTCGCCGAGCCAGAGGCGCGTCACCTCCGCGGCGACCACCTGCAGCCGCGGTTGCTGCTCAATCGTCGCCGTCATCGCCAGCCGATAGCCGGTCCGGTCGGCCTGGGCGCGCAACGACCGCACAGCCGGCCCTTTGCGGGTATTCAGCATGCGGAATTGGATGCCCGCGTGATCGATCGTCCGGGCCATTTGGCCGCCCAGTGCGTCGATCTCCCGCACCAGATGGCCTTTGGCGATGCCGCCGATGGCCGGATTGCAGGACATCTGGGCGATGTTGTCGGGCTTCAGGGAAAAGAGCCGCGTCCGGCAGCCCATGCGCGAGGCCGCCAGCGCCGCCTCGCAGCCGGCATGGCCGGCGCCAATGACGATGACGTCGCAGTTCGATTCGGTTTCTTGGATTAACATGGATTTTGGTTTGAGGCGTGTTCCACGTGGAACACGCCTACTTTCCAATGCAAAACTTATTGAAAATACTGCTTAATATTTCTTCTGTAAGCGATCCGTCCACACCTAAAATTGAACCGAGCTGCCGGGTGGCCGCATTCAAATCCGCGGCAATAAATTCAGCAGAGAGTTCAGAGTCGGCGGCGGAGGCGGCTCGGGCGATGCTCTCGACCGCGATCGTCAAGGCTTGCTGATGGCGGGACGAGCTGATGATCGCCCGTCCGGTCAGGCCGCCGGTCTTCTCCGTCAGCAATTTTCCGATCGAAGTTTTCAGCTCATCGCAGCCGATGCCGCGCAGGGCGGAGAGGCGCACCGCCGGTCGCTGCGCAGGAATCGCTGCGTCGTCGATCGATGGCGCCAGGTCGACTTTATTGACGATCACAATCGTCCGGTCCGCCGGGACGCGGCCCAGCAACGCCCGATCTTCTTCACGCAGCGGCTCGCTGCCGTCGAGCATCAGGAGCACCAGGTCCGCTTCGTCCAGCGCGCGGCTGGCCCGGGCGATCCCTTCCTGCTCAATCGGATCGGGGCTGTCGCGCAGGCCCGCCATATCGAGCAAGCGCAAGGGGAAGCCATCGACGGTGATCGTTTCTTCCAGCACGTCTCTGGTGGTTCCTGGATATGGGGTGACAATGGCCCGATTTTTTTGAACTAATATATTGAAAAGACTTGATTTTCCAACATTAGGCCGGCCGGCGATCACCGTCTGCACGCCGTCACGCAGCCAGGCGCCGGTGCGTGCACTGTCGAGCAATGTTGTCAGCCGTGCTTGAATATGAGGTAGTCGCGCGCGCAATTGTTTGGCCGATGGCGATGCGATGCCCTGCTCGACGAAGTCGAGGCCGGCTTCGCATTCGGCCAGCAGCGCGAGCAGCTCTTCGCGAAGGGCGCGCACGGCCGCGGCGACGTCGCCCTGCAATTGCCGCAGCGCGAGACGATGCGCCGCTTCCGATTCGGCGTGGATCAGCGCCATCACCGCTTCGGCTTGCGTGAGATCCAATCGTCCGCTCAAAAAAGCCCGCTTGGTGAATTCACCCGGCTCGGCCAGCCGCGC
>CAZJRH010000136.1:0-4029 GCA_964548215.1 uncultured Nitrospirota bacterium | reverse complement strand
CATGGGCGGTCTGGCGGCGGTGATCGGATGGCGGTTGGTGGATTTGCAGGTCGTTCAGGCCGAGCAGTTGTCGAAGCGGGCCGAGCGGCAACAGGAACGGATGATCCCGGTGGAGGCGGAGCGCGGCACCATTTATGACCGGCAGGGGCGGGTCGTCGCGATGAGCAGCAAATTGCCGTCGTTGTTCGCCGTGCCCTCCGCCGTGAATCGACCGGGCGCGCTCGGCGCCGAGCTGGCGGCCATTCTGAACCGGCCGAAGCAGGAACTGGTCCGCCGATTGTCGACGGACCGGCCGTTCGTCTGGCTGGATCGGCAGATTACGCCGGCGAAGGCGCAGGCCGCGCTGGCGCTGGGCAGCGAAGGCATCGGCGTGGTCTCGGAGAACCGGCGCTTCTATCCCAAACGCCAGTTGATGTCCCATCTGATCGGCTTCGCCGGATTGGACGAGCAAGGGTTGGAAGGCCTTGAACTCAGCTATGACCATGTGCTGCGCGGGGAACGGGGCTGGCTGCTGGTGGAACGGGACGCAAGGGGCCGGACGGTGCTGCCGAAAAACTCCCGGTCGGCGCAGCCGATCCGGGGCAAGGATCTGCGGTTGACGGTCGATGAAGTCATTCAATATTCGATGGAGCAGGCGCTGGACGATGTGTTGCGGGAAACGGAGGCCACTTCCGCGATCGGCATCATGATGGAACCGCAGAGCGGCGCGATTCTGGCGATGGCGGTCCGGCCCGAATTCAATCCCAACCAGCTGGCCGAGACGGCGGCGGAGCGGTGGCGCAACCGGGCGATCACCGACCTCTACGAACCGGGTTCGACGATCAAGCCCCTGGTCTTCGCCGGCGCGCTGGAGGATCGGCGGATCCGCCTCGATGAGTTGATTGATTGCGAGCAGGGCAGCATGCTCGTCGCCAACCGGCCTCTGCGGGATCATCTGCCGCACGGCCTGCTGACGCCTCCGCAGATCCTCCAGGTGTCGAGCAACGTGGGCATGGTCAAAATCGGCATGCGGCTGGGGGAGTCCCGGTTGCGCCATTGGCTGACCGCCTTCGGCCTCGGCCGGCCGACCGGAATCGATCTCAAAGGTGAATTGGGCGGCCTGCTGCGGCCCGTGGAGCAATGGTCCGGCCGCTCGTTGGCGTCGCATGCCATCGGGCAGGAACTGGCCATCACGCCGATGCAGCTGGTCACGGCCTATGCCGCCATCGCCAACGGCGGTCTGCTGGTCACGCCGCATTTGGTCGACGCGGTGCTGCTGCCCGACGGCGCCAGCCAGCCGATCGAACGGCCGTCGGCGCAACGGGTGATCTCCCGCAAGACCGCCGACCGCTTGCGTGAGATTCTCGTCTCGGTGACGGCGCCGGAGGGGACGGCCCCCAAGGCCGCCATTAACGGTTTTCACGTGGCGGGCAAAACCGGCACGGCCCAAAAAATCGACCCCGAGACTCGCCGATACGATCCGCAGAAAGTGGTCAGCTCCTTTATCGGGTTTGTGCCGGCCGAAGCGCCAAAATTCGTGTTATTGGTCATTGTCGACGGACCGCAGGGAGCCGGTTGGGGCGGCGTGATCGCGGCCCCCGTCTTCCGGCGGATCGCCGAAGAGACGTTGCACTATCTGGGCGTGATGCCACAGGCGCCGCCGATCATGGCCCAGGCGGTCCGCCCCAGCCAGCCGATCCGGCCGGTGACCGCCGGACTGGTTGTGCCCGTGGCTGCGTCCGGCCCATCGCCGGTTGTCGAAGTGAGATTGGCACGAGAATCGGACATGACCCCTCACGTTGTTCGGGGTGAAGAATGAAGCTGCGCGCCGTGGCCGATCTGCTCGACCGCCCGCTGGTGCACGGCTCGCTGACCGCCGAGGTCGCCGCCATTTCGGACGATTCGACGACCGTCGCGCCGGGCACGTTGTTCATCGCGGTGAAAGGTTTGCGGCGGGACGGCCATGATTTTGTGGCCGACGCCTTCCGGCGCGGCGCCGTGGGGGCCGTGATAGAGGAGCGGCAATTACTGACGCAATTGCCCGACGCGCCCTGTCTCTTGTGCGTGCCCGACAGCCGTCAGGCGCTGCGTCGGGTGGCGACCTCGTTTTACGGAGAGCCGAGCCGGCGTTTACGCATGGTCGGCATCACCGGCACGAACGGGAAGACGACCACCTCCTACCTGATCCAGTCGATCCTGGTTGCGGGCGGCGTCCGGACCGGTCTGATCGGCACGGTCGGCTATCAGATCGGCGACCGGCAGATCGCCGCGTCGCACACGACGCCGGGCCTGCTCGCGCTGCAGCAGTTGCTGGGGCGCATGGTGCTGGAGGGCATGGAGGCGGTGGTCATGGAGGTCTCGTCGCACGCCCTCTCCCAGGGGCGCGTCGACGGCTGTCTCTTCGACGTGGCGGTCTTCACCAACCTGACTCAGGATCATCTCGATTTTCATGAGACCATGGAGAACTACTTCGAGGCCAAACGGACGCTCTTCACGGGCGTGGCCGACGGCCGCTACGGCAAGGCGGACGCCTGGGCGGTGGTCAACGGCGACGACGCGTGGGGCCGCCGGCTCATCGCCGACAATCCGACCCGCACGCTGACGTATGGATTGACGCGGGAGGCGGGGGTGACGCTGGAAGAGCCGGTCGTCGACTGGTCGGGTATCCGGGGCACGGTCAGAAGCGCCCGGGGCGCCTTCCCGATCGAATCGCCACTGCTCGGCCGCTATAACGTGGCCAATATTCTGGCGGCCGTGGGCGCCGGTTTGGCGTTGGGGTACGACCCGTCGATGATCCAGGCCGGCATCCGGCGGATGGCGCAGGTGCCGGGCCGGTTCGAGCGCGTGGAGACGCCGGGCCAGCCGTTCCGCGTGATCGTCGATTACGCCCATACGGACGACGCGCTGCAGCGGCTGCTCATGGCGGTGCGGGAGATGCAGCAGGGGCGGGTGATCGTGGTCTTCGGCTGCGGCGGCGATCGCGACCGCGGCAAACGGTCAAAGATGGGACGCGTGGCGGCCGAATGGGCCGACCTCGTGATCGTCACATCCGATAATCCCCGGACCGAAGATCCGCGGGCGATTTTGCGGGAAGTGGAATCGGGCGTGACCGCCGCGGGCGCCGCGGGCCGGATGCGCAGCCACCAGGTGATCGAGGACCGGAGGTCGGCCATCACGCAAGCGATCGCCACGGCACAGCCGGGCGACGCCGTCGTTATCGCCGGCAAAGGGCACGAGGACTATCAGATTGTGGGCACCACGCGCCACCCTTTCGACGATCGAGCGGTCGCCCGCGAGGCGTTGGGGGCGCGGTTCACTCCGGCATGATGGCGACGGAATCAGTGGGCGCGATGCAGACGGCGATGCGAACGGCCGTGCGGCCGGGTTTTCAGGTCAGGGAACTGCTCCCGCTGCTGGGCGCCCAATTATTATCCGGTAGCGGGGAGGCATGGCTCTCGGCGCTGTCGACCGATACGCGCACGCTGGAAGCGGGCGATTATTTTCTGGCGCTGAAGGGCGCCCGGTTCGACGGGCAGGCGTTCGCGCGCGACGCCTTCGCCCGGGGCGCCGCGGGCGTGATCATCGAACGGAGTGCGGGCCGCCGTTTGGTGACGGAGTCGGCCCCGGCCGGTCCGGTGCTCGGCGTGGACGATTCGCTGGCCGCGTTGCAGGCCCTGGCCGCCGCCCATCGCCAGAGGTTCCGTCTGCCGGTCATCGGCATCACCGGCAGCAACGGGAAAACCACGACGAAGGAAATGACGGCGGCGATCCTGTCGCGGCGTTATATTGTGCTGAAAACGGAAGGCAACTTGAACAGCCAGATCGGCCTGCCCCTGACGGTCCTGCGATTGACTCCGGAGCACGCCGTCGCGGTGCTCGAGCTGGGCATCAGTCAGCACGGGGAGTTGAGCCGGTTGTGCCGGCTGGCCCAGCCGACGATCGGGCTGATCACCAATATCGGGCCGGCGCACACGGAGTTTTTGGGCGGCCTGGAGGGTGTTCGAAAAGCGAAATCCGAATTGCTGGACGGCTTGCCGGCCGACGGCGTGG
>CAZJRH010000135.1:0-4321 GCA_964548215.1 uncultured Nitrospirota bacterium | reverse complement strand
AACTCATCCACAATATCGCCACCCACCACGGCGGCTATTCGGTGTTCGCCGGCGTGGGCGAGCGCACACGCGAAGGCAACGACCTCTGGCTCGAGATGAAAGAATCTGGCGTGCTGAGTCGCGCCGCGCTGGTCTACGGCCAGATGAACGAGCCGCCGGGCGCGCGGTTGCGCGTCGGCCTCTCCGGCCTGACGATGGCGGAATATTTCCGCGACACCGAAGGGCGCGACGTGCTGCTCTTCGTCGACAATATCTTCCGATTCACCCAGGCGGGCTCCGAGGTCTCCGCGCTTTTAGGCCGCATGCCGTCGGCCGTCGGCTATCAGCCGACGCTCGGCACCGAGATGGGCGCGCTGCAGGAGCGGATCACCTCCACGAAAAAGGGTTCCATCACCTCGGTCCAGGCGATCTACGTGCCGGCCGACGATCTGACCGACCCGGCGCCGGCGACCGCCTTCGCCCATCTGGACGCCACCACAGTGCTGTCGCGGCAATTGGCCGAACTCGGCATCTATCCGGCCGTCGATCCGCTCGATTCCACCTCAAGGATTCTCGATCCGCAGGTGGTCGGCGAGGAACATTATCAGACCGCCCGGCGGGTGCAGGCGGTCCTGCAACGCTACAAGGAATTACAGGACATCATCGCGATTCTTGGCATGGACGAACTCTCGGAGGACGACAAGCTGGTCGTCACGCGGGCGCGAAAAATTCAGCGATTTCTCTCGCAGCCCTTCTTCGTGGCCGAGGCCTTTACCGGCTCGCCGGGCCGCTACGTCAAGCTCAAGGACACGGTCCAGAGCTTTAAGGAAATTATCGAGGGCAAGTACGACGAGCTACCCGAACAGGCCTTCTACATGGTCGGCACGATCGAAGAAGTGGTCGAGAAAGCCAAAAAGCTGGCGCAGTAAAATGGTACTAACATCGGATGTCACTCCTCACATTGGTTCGGAGTAAATGGCAACGCTACAACTCGACATCGCCACGCCCGAGCAACTGCTGATCAGCACATCGGCGGAGATGGTCACCGCGCCCGGCAGTGAAGGGGAGTTCGGCGTGCTGCCCGGCCATTGTCTCTTCCTGAGCAGCCTGCGGCAGGGCTCCGTGCGCTATCAAATCGACGGCCAGACCACCGTGCTGGAGATCAGCGGCGGCTTCGCCCACGTCGCCAACGACCACGTCATCATCCTCGCTGATTCAGTTATTTCCCCCTCACCTTAATCCTCTCCCCCAAGGGGGAGAGGAAAATACTAATGGCCCATCTTTCAATCCTTCCGCTCAAGGGGAGAGGGGAATACCAATGACCTATCCTTCAATCCTTACCCTCTCCCTCTGGGAGAGGGCAGGGTGAGGGGAAGCATCAAGGGAAGAACGGGTTGTGCGCCCGTTCTTCTCCCACCGTCGTGGCCGAACCGTGGCCGGGATAGATGATCGTCTCGTCGGGCAACGTAAAAATCTTCGCCCTGATTCCTTCTAATAGTCGTCGATAATCGCTCGTTGATCTGGCGCGACCCACCGAACCGGCAAACAGGCAATCGCCGACAAACACCACGCCGTCGCCGACGTAGCAGACCCCGCTGTGCGTGTGGCCGGGCACCCAGCGGACGCGCAATGTCGCGCCTCCCACGCGAATGACGGCCTCCTCGTTGGCCAGTTGATCGCGACCCTCTTTCCATAAAAATCCGAGCGCCGGTTGGTCCAATGGATGCGCCACCAGTCGCGCGCCACTGCCAGCCTGCAAACGATCCAAACCGCCAACATGATCGGGGTGGGCATGGGTCAGCAGAATGGCGCTGAGCCGGAGGCCGGCTGTGCGCGCCGCGCCCATCATGCGATCAGGCGCATTGGCCGTATCAACAGCCGCTGCCTCGTCGGACGCGGGGTCACGGACAAGATAACTGTTGACCGCGTAACCGCACAGCGAGCCGACCACCTGAATGACCGAATCAGTGGAATGAACCGGGCGGGGCTCCCATCGCTCCCCGGCAATCGCCTGCAGCTTCATGGGTTCCAAGCCAAGCGCCGTCGCCGCCGTTGTCAGTTCATTCGCCGGCGGATGAGGTGCGCCGTGTTCCATCGCATCGATGCGATCAGTCGACAACCCCGTCCGGCGGGCCAATTCCTCCACGCCCCAACCGGAGCCGGCCCGCGCCTTCTGCAGAATGTCACCGTAATGATCTTCAAGCGCCATCGATCACCAGGAAAGAAAATAGGGACACGTCCCATTTAATAATTCGGACGTGTCCCTATTTAATGTTACTTGCCGCGAATGATCGTCAGCTTGTTAATGACGACGGGCGTGGTCGGGCGGTCGCCGGGCCCCTTGGGCACACGGATGATCTTTTTGACGACGTCCATGCCCTCGGTCACCTCGCCGAAGATGGTGTGTTTGTTCGTCAGCCAATCGGTCGGCACATCGGTGATGAAGAACTGACTGCCGTTGGTGTTCGGCCCGGCGTTGGCCATCGCCAGCAGGCCCGGCCGGTT
This sequence comes from uncultured Nitrospirota bacterium, assembly GCA_964548215.1. Taxonomy (GTDB): domain Bacteria; phylum Nitrospirota; class Nitrospiria; order JACQCE01; family JACQCE01; genus JBFMAJ01. The sequence continues at coordinate 1,837 of CAZJRH010000135.1, read as the reverse complement.
GAACTTCAACGAAGAAAATTCATCCTCGAATTTGTAGCCCGGGCCGCCGGTGCCGGTGCCAAGCGGATCGCCGCCCTGGATCATGAAATCGGTGATCACACGATGAAAGATCAGGCCATCATAGAACGGCCGCTTCACCTTCTGGCCGGTTTTGGGGTCGGTCCACTCTTTTGTCCCCTCGGCCAGACCGACAAAATTGGCGACGGTCTTGGGCGCCTCTTTTTCAAACAGTTTCACGACGACCGTGCCCTGCGTCGTCTCAAACTTGGCGGACAGCGTCCCTTTGCCGCCCTCGGCCGCCATCACCATCGACACGGCCATGCCCATCAACATCGCTGCCATCGCACTGCCCAACCAGATCGTCATCCCGCGTCTCCTTTTAACGTCCCTCGTGATCATGCTCACTCTCCTCCTGTTGCGATATCGCCGGCCCACGGCCCGCCGCCTCATCGGGCGGGCGGCTGACCCGGCGGGCCACCGTCAAAAAACCGCTGTGGGCGACCATGCGCAATTGCGGCCGCACGCTGCGGCCTTCAATCTGCCAGGGCCGCTCCAGCCCTTCCGTCGTCTCAATCAACGCAAAACCGCCCGACGTCTGCAGCGCGGCCACCACCTTTTCCACCTGCGGCACGGTCGGCAAAAACGTCAGCAGAATGCCCCCCGGCCGCAGCGCCTCCAGCACGCCCGGAATCATCCGCCACGGCTCCGGCAAATCGAGCACGACGCGATCCAGTTCCCGCTCTTCGATCCCCTCGGCCAAATCCCGGCGGCGCACGGTCAATTGCGGCGTCTCGCCAAGAAATCGCTGGATGTTTTTCTCGGCGCGGGAGGCGAAGTCATCGCGCATCTCATACGAGAACAACTGCCCCTTCTCACCGATGGCCCGCAGCAGCGCCAGCGTCATGGCGCCGGAACCCAGACCGGCCTCCAGCACGCGCGCGCCGGGGAAAATATCGGCTTTCATCACAATGGCGGCGATATCCTTGGGATAGAGGATTTGCGCGCCGCGCGGCATGCGCATCAGATATTCCGACAGCGTTGGGCGCACGACCAGAAACCACCGGCCGCCGGAGGTCCGGATCCATCGCCCCTCGGGTTGGCCGATCAATTCATCGTGCGAAAGGAATTCGCCGGAATATTGAAACCGGTCGCCGGGCTTCAGCGTCACGGCATAGTGGCGCTGCTTCTCGCTGATGAGATGAATGAGTTCGCCGGCGGTCAGGGGTTTCATATTTCAAGTCGAATGGGGGCGTCGTGCAACGGACGGCCCTGCCCCATGGGCGCGACCAGCCGGCAATGGCCGCACAGTTCGCTCGTGGTCGGTTCGCCGCATTGGACGCACTCGTTCAACGGCATCGTCGGCTCCAACGACGCCATCGAAACCAGCGGCTGGCGCTTCAGAAATTCCAGGTAGAAAAATTGCTTGGTCCCCGGCGAGCGATGTTCCAGTTGATTCAGGGCCGCTTTGTAGTCGAGCGATTTGGCATCGTGGCTCATCGGACACTCGTCGATCATATAATCGATCTTGCGCAGCACGGCATAGGCGGCGATTTCCCGCTCGGCCAGCCGGTAGAGCGGCTTGACCTTGCGCACCATCTTAGATTCCCAGGCGGGCAGGGCGGGCGACTGCTTGGCCAGATAGTCCGTCTGCCAGTGCAACAGATTGCCCAGCAGCCGGGCCGCTTCATCATCCAGGTTATGACCGGTGGCCACGACCTGAAACCCGAGCTCCCGGCCGATCTTGTTGAAGGCGTAGCGCTTGAGCGTCCCGCAGGACGAGCAAGCGCTGCGCCGCCCCGCCTCGGCGATGGCGGGCACGCCGCCGCCATATTCCTTG
>CAZJRH010000134.1:0-9510 GCA_964548215.1 uncultured Nitrospirota bacterium | reverse complement strand
GTTCCTGGGCCAGGGGCTGCTGCTCGCTAGTTTGCATCTGCTGCTCTATCTCATGCTGTACAAGTTGCTGACGCTGACCAAGAGCCGGGACTATCTGCATCTCTATCTGATCGGCTTCTTTCAATTGCTGGCCTCGACGACGGCGTCGGCCGAACTGCCCTACGGCGTGATGTTCTTCTGCTACGTTATCCTGGCGCCCTGGACGCTCATGCTCTACACGTTGCAATTGGAGGGCGAGCAACAGGTGATCGCATCCGGCGGGACGGGTGGCTACGTGCCGGTGATCCGCTGGCCATTTTTCGTGATGACGACCGGTACGGCCGTGGGCACCTTTGTGCTGACGCTGGCCATTTTTTTCATCCTGCCGCGGATGGGCTCGGGGTTCCTGCAACAGGGCGGGGGCGGCGAGCCGGTGCGGCTGGTCGGTTTTTCAGAGCGCGTCGATCTGGGCGCGATCGGCGCGATCAAGCAAGACCCCACGGTGGTGATGCGCGTCGGCATCACCATGGCACAGGCGCCGCCGCGCCATGCCTTTTACTGGCGTGGGACGGCCTACGATTTTTATGACGGCACCGGCTGGCGCAATCGCCTGACCGGCCGGATGCCGATCCCCCGCGGCGGCGACGGGTGGTTCCGGCTGGCGTCGCCGGCGGCGCTCCGGGGCGCCTCCAGTGTGACCTTCCGGCAGGAGATCGTGCTGGAGCCCATTGAAACCTCGGTGATCTTCGCGGCCGCCGACCCCCTCGCGATCGGCGGCCGGCTGACCGGCCTGCGCCTGGACGGCCAGTCGACGCTGCTGCTGCCCATGGTGCCGGCGGCGCGGCTTCGATACGAGGTCGATTCCAGCGTGCCCCGCCTGCAGGAGAGCGACACGCAGCTCCTGTTGGGCGAATACCGCAAACTCCCGGCGCCATTCCTGCAATTGCCGGATGGCTCCGAACGATTGGCGCGGCTGGCGCGGGAAGTCGTCGGCCTGCCCCCGGACGGCTCGGAGCCCTCCCCCCTGCCGGTGCTCGAGCAGGCCCGCCGCATCGAATCCTACCTGCAGACGAATTACCGCTATACCCTCGATGTTAAACCGCCCAAGCATCTGAGCGCGATCGACGATTTTCTTTTCGAGCAAAAGGCGGGGCATTGCGAATATTATGCGACCGCCATGACGTTGATGCTGCGGGGCCTGGGTATTCCATCCCGCCTGGTCTCCGGGTTCCTGGCGGGGGAATGGAACAGCTTCGGCAACTATTTCACGGTGCGGCAGCAGGATGCGCACACCTGGGTGGAGGTCTACTTTCCCCGGTCGGGATGGTTCCCCTTCGACCCGACGCCGTCGGTGGAGGGGGCTTCCGCGGGGGGCCTGTTGAGCCGGGCGCGACAGCTCCTCGATACCCTGTGGATTTCCTGGGACCGGTACATCATGCGGTACAGTCTCCGGGACCAGGTGGCGGCTTTTCGGGAAATGCGCACGCAGGGTGCGGCCTGGCAGGCCCGTTCGGCGCACTGGCTCAACGTGGCCAAGGAGCAGGCCGCGTCGGCGTGGGGATGGGTGGCGCAACATCGGGAGTGGGGATTGCTGACGGTGGCCGCCGTCTGTTTCGGCATCCTGGCGATGCGATCCTGGGCGCAGCGCCACGGCGGCTGGCCCTTCTGGCGGAGCCAGGCGCTGGAAGCCGCCCAACGGCGGGGCCGGACCTTCTACGTGAAACTGCTCCGGCTGCTGGCCGCACGCGGCATGACCAAGCCGCCGGAGATGACGGCGCTGGAGTTTGCGCGCTGGACGGCGCCCCGGCTCGGATCAGCCTCGGCGACGCTGCCGTTGCTGACGGACTATTATCACCGGCTGCGATTCGGCGCCGGCGCGCTGACTCCGGGCGAGCAGGCGGACGTGCACCGGTTGCTTCGGGAGGTGGAGCGCAGCCCGTTCAGTGCGCCTCCGCCCAGTGGCGGCCCGTCCCCAGATCCGCCCGCAACGGCACCGACAACGACGCCGCACCCTCCATCTCCTGAACGACCAGCGCGCTGACGGCCGGGCGCCCGGCCTCCGGCGCCTCCACCACCAGCTCGTCGTGGATCTGCAGCAGCAGCGCGCTGTCGGGCGCTTCGCGGCATAAACGCCGGTGCAAGCGGTTCATGGCCACCTTGATCAGATCGGCCGCGCTCCCCTGCACCACCGTGTTCACGGCCGTGCGCTCGCCCAGCGCCCGAACGGCAGCGGTTCGTTGGGCCAGTTCCGGAATGGGGCGGCGGCGCTTCCAGAGCGTGGTCACATAGCCGTCGGCCGTCGCCCGCGCGATGGTGGCGGCGATGAACTCTTTCACACCGCGGTAATGTTCGAAATACCGCTCGATATAGCGCCGGGCCTCTGATTGCGGAATGCCGAGTTCCTGCGACAGGCCGTAGGGGCTCATGCCGTAGATGACCGCGAAGTTGATGGTCTTCGCCACCCGGCGCATGGCCGGCGTGATCTGCTCGCGCGGCAGGCCGAACAACTGTGTGCCGGTCGCGGTGTGCACGTCCTCGTTGCGGAGGAACGCGTCGAGCAGCATCGGGTCCTGGGAGAAGTGGGCCAAGAGCCGCAATTCAATCTGGTTGTAATCGGCCGACAGCAGGCACCGGCCCGGCGGCGCGATGAAGCACTGGCGGATCCGGCGGCCCCATTCCCCCCGGATCGGAATGTTTTGCAGATTCGGGTTGCTGCTGGACAAGCGCCCGGTGGCCGCCACCGTTTGATGAAACGTGGTGTGGATGCGGCCGGTGCGCGCTTGGACGAGGGCCGGCAGGGCGTCCACGTAGGTCGACAGCAGCTTTGACAATTGCCGGTGGTTGATCAACTCGGCCGGCAGCTCATGCTGCAGGGCCAGTTGCGTGAGCACCGATTCATCGGTTGAGAAGCCCGTTTTGGTTTTTTTTAGGGGCGGCAGGCCCAATCGGTCGAAGAGAATCTCGGCCATCTGCTTGGGCGAATTCAGATTGAAGTGCGTGCCCGCGAGCTGATAGATCCGCTCCTCCAGCCGGTCGAGATGCCCCCGCAGTTCGCCGCGCACCGTGTCGAGCTGCGCGGTATCGAGCAGAATCCCGCGCCGCTCCATCGCAAAGAGCACGTCGATGAGCGGCAGCTCGACCTCTGTGAGCAACGGCTCCAGTTGCTGTTGCCGGATGGCGTCGCGCAACGGGGCGACCAGTCGCCCCACCGCCAGACTGACGGCGCCGAACCGTTCGGGCCGAACGTCGGACTCCTCGGCCGGCGGGGTTTTGATTCCGTGCGCGGCCGCCAATTGGTCCACGTCATACCGCAGCCGGGTGGGATCGAGCAAATAAGCCGCTAGGAGCGTGTCGAAGTGGGCCGCCGGTGGTTCGATGCCCAGATCGGCCAGCGCATGCCACAACGGTTTGAGGCCGTGGGCCGCCACGGGCCGAGCGGCGGCCTTCAGCCGTTCGCACAGTGTGCGCACCGCCTCGCCCCACGGCAGATAATAGACGCCGGCATCCAGATTGACGCAGAGGCCGGCCGGCGGCTGGCCGGGTTGCGGCCCCGGATGCAGCGCGACCGCGACGAAGGGCGCGGAGGGCAGCGCGGCCCAGAGCCGCTCCAGATCGGTGCGCAGGGAGGGCAGCGGGGCGGTTGATGCGGCGTCAGCCGGCTGAGCATTGGAGCCGTCAGGCGTGTCATCGGACAGATTCTTCAGCAGGCGGGTGAACTCCAGCTCGGTGAAGAGGCGCCGAAGCTGCGCCGTGTCCGGGGGCGAGCATTTGAAGGCGTCGAGCGAGAATTCCACCGGACAATCGGTGTGCAGGCGCGCCAGCTCGCGGCTCATCCGCGCCTGCTCGGCGTGGGTGCGCAGCGCCTCGCGCAGTTTGGGCTTGCCGACCTCGTCCAGCCGGTCGAGCAACGCGTCGATCGAGCCGAATTGCTGGATCAGCGCGGCGGCGGTCTTTTCCCCGATGCCGGGCACGCCCGGCACGTTGTCGACGGCATCGCCCATCAGCCCGAGCAGGTCGGGAATTTGCTTGGGCGCAATGCCGAAGCGCGCGGCCACTTCGGCCGGCCCGATCACCAGATCCTTCATCGCGTCGTACAGCGAGACGGTGTCGCCGATCAACTGGTAGAGATCCTTGTCGCTCGAGACGATGACGACGGCCATCCCCTGCCCGGCTGCCCGCACCGTGGCGGTCGCGATCAGATCGTCGGCCTCATAGCCGTCGAGCGTCAGCATCGGAATGCGCAGCGCCTCGATGAGCCGCTCGACATGCGGCTGCTGCGCGCTCAGATCGGCCGGCATCGGGGGCCGGTGGCTTTTATATTCCTGATAGGCTTGATGGCGCAGGGTCGGGGCCTTCGTATCGAAGGCGACGGCCAGATAATCGGGCTTCCGCTCCCGCACCACCTTGAGCAACATCGTGGCCATGCCGTAGACGGCGTTGGTCGGCACGCCGGCGGCCGTTGAAAGATGGCGGATGGCGTAATAGGCCCGGTAGAGGAGCGAATGGCCGTCGATCAGATAGAGCGTGGGGGGCGTGCGCGGGGCCTGTGCGGGATCGACCATGGGATGACTGATGGGGTTACGGGGGGCTCACGGGCGCGGTCAGGGCGTCATGGATCGCTGGTGTCCGTTTTCTTGTTGGTCCCGCGTCCGGCTCGGCTCGGGAAAAAGCGCTCGCGAGCCCGGTGCATCTGTGCGGCCTGCTTGGGGTAACGGCGCTTGAGCTGTTGCACGTAGTAGCGAGCCAGGGGCACTTCCTTGGCGAGCACCATCAGGCCGAGCAGGACGAAAATCCATCCCTGAAACACGGGGATGAAGCCGCCGACCACCCCGATCGCCAGCAGCGACACGCCGACTACGATGGTGACGACTCGTCGGATCTGACGAACCATGCGGGCATTTTAGCAGATGAGGGAATAAGGTGGCTAGGCCGCGAGGCAGCGACCTTTCTTTCCTCCTCGCCTTGACAGCGCCTATTCGCGCTGCTACTCTGTAGCCGTTATTTTGACGAATCGATTGAAGACGCGGGAGGGGCGATGGCCGGGGTACTGGATGCGAAGACCAAGGCACTGTTGGTCCTGGAAAGCCGATTGATCAATTACACGGGCAGCTATCATCCGATCGAATACAGCCGGTATCTGTTCGAGCAGGTGGAGCGGGTCCGCAAAGCCGCCTATCCCGAGCGCGTGCTTGATGCGGCTGAACACAAGACGTTCTCCTCCCTGGTCGTCGATCATCTGGGCGGCGAGCGCCGAGCCGGTAAGGAGCGCCGCCGTGCCCGCCCCGCAAAGAGCACGTCCACACGCACCGGCGCCGACCGGCGCCGCTATTTCACCACCGAATAACCCCGCCATGGCCGGCGGCTGATCGGCTGCCCCGATGGCGGGATTACGCGTCGGCGTGGTGCAGACCAACCCGCAATTTGGCCGGGTTGGGGCCAACCTTGTGCGCGCCCTGCAGCTCATGGCCGGCACGCCGGCCGACCTGTACGTCTTGCCCGAATTGTTTGCAACCGGTTACCAATTTTGTTCCCGCGCGGAAGTCGCCGCATTGGCCGAGCCGATTCCCTCCGGCCGGACGACCCGGCGGCTGATCGCGTTTGCGCGCCGCCACCGCTGCGCCATTGTTGCCGGTCTGCCCGAGCGGGCCGGCCGCCGTTTGTATAACAGCTCGGTCATCATCGGCCCGAGGGGGCTGCTCGGTCGCTATCGAAAGCTCCATCTCTTCGCCGAGGAGACGCGCTGGTTTTCACCCGGCGACCTCGCGCCGGCCGTCTGGGATATCGGCCTGGCCCGGATCGGGGTGATGATCTGCTTCGACTGGTTTTTCCCCGAAACCGCCCGGCTGCTCGCGCTCAAGGGGGCCGAGCTGATCTGCCATCCCGCCAATCTGGTGCTGCCCTACTGCCCCGAGGCGATGCGGACGCGGTCGATCGAAAATCGGCTCTTCACGGCCACGGCCGATCGCGTCGGCACGGAGGCGCGGTGCGGGAGCGGGGCGCTGACCTATATCGGCCAGAGCCAGATCACCGATCCGCGCGGGCAGTTGATCTATCGGGCCGCGCCCACCGGTGAGGCGGTCGGCGTCGCCTGGATCGATCCCAGCCAGGCGGCGGATAAACGCCTCAATGCGTATAACGATTTATGGGATGCTCGCCGACCCGGAGACTACCGGCTATTAACGGCGTCTCGTAAAAAGCGATGATAAAACCGAGCGCTGGTCTGACGCGCGAGCCGAGATTAAATTTTGTACGGCGATGGGGGGCTCGGGGGGAGAGGAGCCATCTCCCCCCGATTTTAATCGACGCCCGCCGGCCTGGAAAGTACCGTCTCTTGACCTCATCCCGTAAAAAGTGACCAGCAAGCAGCTTCCAAAGGCGATTACGTTATTAAAGTCCGCGATCCGGCAATGGCCCGAACCGATCGTCGGCGTCGTGGCCAAGTCGTCCCGCGACCCGTTTCGCGTCCTGATCGCCACCGTGCTGAGTCTGCGCACGCGGGACAAGACGACGGCGGAAGCTTCGGCGCGGCTCTTTGCGCTGGCCGATACGCCGGCCGCGATGGTGCGCGTGCCGGTCGGCGTGATCGCAAAAACCATCTATCCGGTCGGATTTTACCGGACGAAGGCCAAGGCGATTCGGGCGACCTGCCGCCGGTTGCTCGATCACTATCATGGGCAGGTGCCCGAACGGTTGGAGGAGTTGTTGACCCTGCCGGGCGTGGGGCGCAAGACGGCCAACCTGGTGGTCACGCTCGGTTTCGGCCGGCCGGGCATCTGCGTCGACACCCACGTGCACCGCATCAGCAATCGATGGGGGTACGTGCGGACCAAGACGCCGGAGGAGACGGAAATGGCGCTGCGCGCCAAGCTGCCCCGACGGTACTGGATTATTTTTAACGACCTGCTCGTGCCGTACGGGCAATATCTCTGCGGGCCGATCTCGCCCTGGTGCAGCCGTTGCGCGCTGCATCCGATGTGCGACCGTGTCGGCGTGAAAAAGTCCCGGTGAGGCCGCTTTACACGCCGGCCCGAGGCTGCTATGGTGAACAAAGACGCCATGTTTTGTGTTTTGCGTAAATCCGATGGGGGTTGTCAGGGGGAGAGGCGGATTCTCCCCCTGACTCTAATTATTGCCCTGGCGATCACCGGCTGCGCATCGTATGGGCCGATGACCACCCCCGCCGGCGAAATTGAGGGGTTGCTGTTTCATCATAATGCGGCCGGTCTCAGCCGGGAGCAATCGGCGTCGCTGCGCGTCCTGCTGGAACGCTCGGAGGCCGGCCAGCGCGCATTGGAGCGCCACTTGAGCCACGAGAGCCGGGAGCTTGATCGCCATGTCGTGGACCGCCCCGCCGCAGTCTCGCCCGCCTTCTGGGCCAGACTCGGACTGATCCATCAGTTACGAGCGGAGCGATTACTGGCGACGGTGGCGCTGCGCCAGCAGGCGCTGGCGCAACTGACGGACGAGCAACGAGAGTGGTTTTACGAGCAGCGGCTCAGGCTGATCTTCCCGCCGTAGCCGCTTAGACTGGCGTCAGCCAGCCGCGGTGCGCTTGGTCAGTCCCGCGCACCACCGAGAAGAAGCGTTCCTGCAGTTGCTGGGTGATGGGCCCCGGCTTGCCGGGACCGATCGTCCGGCCGTCCACCTCGCGAATCGGCGTCAGCTCGGCCGCGGTGCCCGTGAAGAACGCCTCATCCGCGATGTAGAGTTCGTCGCGCGGGAACCGTTCTTCCACGAGGGGAATGCGCGCGTCGCGTGCCAACTGCATCACGCTGTCCCGGGTAATGCCTTCCAGCACGGAAGTCAGCATGGGCGTCTTCAGGACGCCCTTGCGCACGATAAAGAGATTCTCGCCGGGGCCTTCGGCCACGTAGCCGTCGGTGTCCAGCAGCAACGCTTCATCATAGCCCGCTTCTTTCGCTTCCTGTTTGGCCAATTGCGAATTGACGTAGTAGCCCGTCACCTTGGCCCGCGTCATGCTGATGTTCACATGATGGCGGGTGAAGGAGGACACTTTCACACGGATGCCGTTGCGCAGCCCCTCGTCGCCCAGATACGTGCCCCACGGCCATGCCGCGATGGCGATGTGGATCGGGTTCTGCTTGACGTAGAGGCCCATTTCGCCGGCGCCGATGAAGGCGATCGGCCGGATGTAGCAGGCGTCCAGCCGGTTTGCGCGCACGGTTTCGACGACGGCCGCCTCGATCTGCTCGGGGGCGAACGGCAATTTCAATTGCATGATGTGCGCGGAGGCGAAGAGGCGGGCGATGTGTTCCTTGAGCCGGAAGATGGCCGATCCCTGCGCCCCTTTATAGCAGCGGAGCCCTTCGAACACGGCCAGACCGTAGTGCAGGCTGTGCGATAGCACATGGACCTGCGCCTGATCCCAGGGGATCAGCTTGCCGTCCATCCAGATTTTGTCAGCGCGTACAGGGGAGCTCATCGTGAACAAAACTATACCGTTCGACTTTTCCCTTGTCAACGCGGTTCGCGTTGCTCCAGCCAGGCCAGCGTGGCCGCCATGTCGTCGGGCGGGGGCGCTTCCCAGCGCATGAACTCTCCCGTGACGGGATGGCTAAGTCCCAGCGATTGCGCGTGCAGCATGTGGCGCGGAATCGTAAGCCCCTCTTCGGCCGCCACCTGCGCAAACCGACGGATCGCCGACCCGCCATAGAGCGCGTCGCCCAGCACCGGGTGGTGAAGGGCGGCAAAATGGACGCGGATCTGATGGGTCCGGCCCGTGAGCGGCGTGACCTCGACCAGCGCGGCCGTGGCAAATTGCCGGACCACGCGATAACGGGTCGTCGAGGGCTTGGGGCGTGTGGTTTGGGCCGAAAACTTTTTTCGATGTATTCGGTCGCGGCCGATGGCCAGCGCAATCTCGCCCTGCCGGCGCGCCAATCGTCCGGCCACCAGCGCCAGGTAGCGCCGTTCGATCGTGTGATGTTTGAATTGGTCGACGAGGTTGCCCATCGCGGCTTCGGTTTTGGCGACCACCAGTATCCCGGAGGTGTCTTTATCGAGCCGGTGCACCAGGCCGGGCCGCTCCCGGCCGCCGACTTCTTTCAGCGCGCCGCAATGGTGCAACAGGGCGTTGACCAACGTGCCGGTGCGATGGCCGGGCGCCGGATGGGCCACCAGACCGGCCGGTTTATTGACGATCAGCAGATCGTCATCTTCGTAGACGATTTCCAGTGGGATCGCTTCGGGTCGCAGCGCGGTGGGTTCGGGCGGAGGAATGGTGATGTAGATCCGGTCGCCGGGCCGCACTTTCTGCGCCGAGCGCCTGGCCGCGCCGTCGTTCACGAGAATCTGCCCGGTTTCGATCCAGCGTTGGATCTTCGCGCGGGAGGGGCCGTGCAGTTTGGTCAAGAGATACCGGTCGAGCCGTTGCGGGCGCTCCCCGGCGCTGACGGTGAACTGGTGCGGCGCCTGGCCGCTCATGCCTTGTTCGGAGCCGGCCCCATCCACGTGGCGATCAGCAGGATCGAGACGCCGACCGTGATGGCCGAATCGGCGACGTTGAAGGCC
>CAZJRH010000133.1:0-1515 GCA_964548215.1 uncultured Nitrospirota bacterium | reverse complement strand
GTGCTGTTCTTCGGCGCGCTACGCGAGCGGGCCGGCGTGGATGAGATCAGGTTGCCCGTCGATGCGCCCCTGTCGGTGCGGGAATGTCTCGATCGGGCGGAGGAGCGCGTGCCGGGGTTGCGCGTGTGGATGACGGAGCTGGCGGTGGCCGTGGCGATCAATGCCGATATTGTGGATGGATGGGAGGGTGTGCTGACGGGCGGCGAGGAGGTGGCCCTGCTGCCGCCCTTCTCCGGCGGCGCGCCGCTTTCCTCATCGATTGATGCCGCGGTGCGATTTCAGGCGGAGCCGTTTTCGATGGGGGACGAGACCGCCGCGGTGAAAGCGTGCTCGACCCGGATCGGCGCGATCGTCACGATGACCGGAACGGTCCGCGATCTGTCGCATGGCCGGGCCGTCATGGGCATCGAGGTGGAGAGCTATCCCATCATGGCGCGCCGCCGGCTTGAACAGATTCGCACTCAGATGACCGAGGAACATGGATTGCTGGCGGCCCGTCTCATCGTGCGCCTGGGCCGGCTCGACGTGGGTGATGACCTCATCCTGATCATCGCGGCGGCGGAGCACCGCCACCAGGTGTTTGCCGCCGCCCACTGGTGTATCGATGAGATCAAGCGATCCGTGCCGATCTGGAAGCGCGAGTTGACTTCGGACGGCTGGCGGTGGGTACATGACTGCTGAAGCGCGCGACCGGCACGGCCGGACGATCAATTATCTGCGGTTGTCCGTCACCGACCGGTGCAACCTCCGCTGCCGCTACTGCGTGCCCGCCGGCGGCGTCGCGTGGGCGGCGCGCGAGGACCATCTGACGGATGACGAGATCGTCCGGTTGGTGGCGCTGGCCGCGCAACGGGGATTGTCAAAGGTGCGGATCACCGGTGGCGAGCCGCTGGTGCGGCCTGGGATTGTGGAACTGGTGGCCGAGCTGGCGCGCCTTCCTGGCATCACCGATCTGCCCATGACGACCAATGGTTTGCTGCTTGCCCGTTATGCGCAGCCGCTCAAACAGGCGGGTTTGCACCGGCTCAATGTGAGCGTGGATACGCTGGATCCAACAAAGTTCACTCAGATTACCGGCGGCGATGCGCTGGAAAAAGTTTGGGCAGGGATCGCTGCGGCCGAGCGGGCGGGGTTTTCGCCGATCAAGATCAATATGGTCGTCCAGCGCGGCATCAATGATGACGAATGCGTCGCGATGGCCCGTCTGACGCTGGATCGGCCCTATCATGTGCGGTTTATCGAATATATGCCGGTGGCCAATTTTGATGACTGGCAGGCACGCCATGTGCCGAACAACGAGGTGATGGAGATGCTCAGCCGGTCGCTCGGTCCGTTGAAACCCCTCGAACGAAACGGTCAAGACGGCCCGGCGCAGTGCTATCAACTCGACGGGGCGGCGGGTCGGGTGGGTTTCATCTCGGCGATCAGCGACGACCACTTCTGCGGGCGGTGCAACCGGCTCCGGCTGACGGCCGACGGCAAACTCCGCCCCTGCCTCTTCTCGCCCATCGAGGT
>CAZJRH010000132.1:0-3961 GCA_964548215.1 uncultured Nitrospirota bacterium | reverse complement strand
CGACTCGGATGCGCGCTTCGGGCCGCTGCAGGCGTCGGCCGGCGATCCGCGGGTGACGCGGGTGGGGCGGCTGTTGCGGGCCACGGCGATGGACGAACTGCCGCAGCTCTGGAACATCTTCCGCGGCGACATGAGCGTGGTCGGGCCGCGGGCGCTGCGGCCGGTCGAGGTGGAGGCGGGCGCGCCCCGCGCCGGGGCCATGAGGCTGTTCGACGTGCCGGGTGTCCAATGGCGGCAGGCGGTCCGGCCTGGGCTGACGGGGCTGGCGCAACTCTATGCTCCGAGGGATTTGATCCGCTGCCAGAAATTCCGGTACGATCTGCTGTATATCAGACGACAAACCATCGGGCTCGATCTGGCGCTGGTGATGTCCTCATTCTGGATGACGTTGACGGGCAGTTGGGAGCGGCGCCATCGGCCGCTCTGGCGCAGTGTGATGAAGCGGACACGGAGGTTATGATGCGAGGATGGATATGGGGGTGCGGTGCGCTGCTGGTCGCGATCCTGCATGGCGGTACGGGAGCCTGGGCGCAGGAGGGTGAGGAACTCAATTGGTTGGGAAATTCCACGAGCCTCTCCGGCCTGACCGGATTGGTCACCACCGCGTCGGCTCATACGCTGCCGCCTTGGAAGGTGGCGGTCAGCGGGGCGCTGCTTTTCACGCAACAGTCGACGCCCGATGTGACGGCGCTGGAAGGGCGGGCCATCGTCGCTCTCGGGCTGCCCGGTCAACTGGAGGCGGCGCTGATGGCGCCGGGTGTTCGGCTCGATACGGCCGGCGCCACGGCGACGGGGTTGCGCGACGTGCAACTGGCCGGCAAATGGCGGTTTCTCGATCAGCGGGAGGACTTGTGGCCCTCGCTGGCGCTTGCCACCATCGTCACGTTGCCGACCGGCCAGGAGAGCAAGGGATTGCGGACGGTGCAGGATTACGGCGTGGAAATCAAACTGCTGGCCTCCGCCGAGGTTGATTTCAGCCCCGATCTCTATGCCATCGGGCTTTATGTGAACGGGGGGTTCTTTCTTCAAGATAGCGGTCAGGCAACGCAGGAAAAATTTGGAACGTTCGCGTTCGGCGCGGCGTTTCCGCTCGTCATGTTGGAGGAGAGTCCGATGGCCAGTCCGCTGCAACTGTTGCTGGAGACGACCGGCACCTATAAACGGGGCGATGACCAGGATATTTATACCGTTACGCCCAGCCTGCGCTACATCGGGCCGGTCACGGCGACCATCGGGTTTCAGTACACGACGTTTCAGGAGACCGGCATGGATAACGCGATCGGCGGCGTCGCGCAGGTGAGCTTCGTTTTTCCATGACGCGCGCGAACCGCACGCGGTATGATGCCGTCGTGATCGGCGCCGGGCCGGCGGGCAATTATGCCGCCGGGCGTTTAGCCGCGGCCGGCCTGTCGGTCGCCGTGCTCGAAGAGCACCGGGTGATCGGCGAGCCGCGTTTCTGCACGGGCATTCTGGGCGCGCGGGCCTTTGAGGAGTTTTCGCTGCCGCGCCAGGCGATCCAGGGGGCGCTCTGTTCGGCCGTCATCTATTCGCCTCTAGGCCGTTCCGTGCGGATCGCGCGGCCGATGCCGCAGGCGTATATCATGGATCGGGCCCGGTTCGACCAGTTGCTGGCCGACGAGGCGGCCGGCCTCGGCGCGCATTACTGGCTGGGCAGCCGGGCGGTGCGGATCGAGGCGGGTGAGCGCGACGTCGCCGTCGAGATTGAACGCGGCGCCAAACGGCAGACCGTGCGCGCGGCGTGTTGCATCCTGGCGACCGGCAGCAACCGGCAGTTGCATGCGATGGCCGGCCTGACGCCACCCTCGCGCTATCTGGACTGCGTGCAGGCGGAGTTTTCCGCGCGGGATTGGGACGAGGTGGAGGTCTACGTCGGACAATCGATCGCCCCCGGATCGTTCGGATGGGCCGCGCCCGTCGACCGCGATCGTGTGCGGGTCGGGGTCTGCGTGATGGGCTCGGCGCTCTCCTGCTTTCATCGCCTGGTTGCGTCACCCCGATTGGCCGGGCGCTTGGGCCTGCCGCTCTCGCCGGTGCGAAAACGGCGGGTGCCGATCGCGCCCGTCGGCCGGAGCGTGGCCGATCGCGTGCTGCTGGTCGGCGACGCGGCGGGACAGGTGAAGCCGCTCACGGGCGGCGGCATCTACTACAGCATCGCCTGCGCCGACCTGGCCGCCCGGGCCGTGACGGAGGCGGCCGCGATCGGTAATTTCAGCGCCGGGCAACTGGCGGGGTACGAACGGGACTGGCGCGCGCTGATCGGCCGCAATGTGACCGTCAGCCGCTACACGCGCCGGCTACTGGCCTACAGCAGCGACGAGCAATTCGACGCGTTGGTGGAATTGTTCCAGGCGGCCGAGGTGCAGGCGTTGATTGCGCAGCACGCCGATTTTGACGCGCATCATCATTTCTTCGCGGCGCTCTTCCGTCTGCCGAAATTCTGGACCACCATCGCCCGCCGGATCGTGCGGGGCGGCGCCGTTGCGCGGCCGCCGCTGCCCCAGCCGATCGCATCCGCTCCGGCAATTCATTCGTGACGGAGCGCGGCCACATGTCCCCACCGGATCGATCGATCGTTGACGAAAAGCAGCGGCTCCGCCGGGAGGCGGCTGATCGCGTCCGACAGGCGCCGGCCGAGCAACGCCGTCAATGGGACGCGGCGATTCAGCAGCGGCTGCCGGCTCATCCCGCCTATCGTGCCGCCCTCCTGCTTCATTGCTATCTGGCGCTGCCCGACGAGGCGGCGACCGAACCGATTGTGCGCGCCGCGCTGGCCGGTGGCAAGCAGGTGGCGGTGCCAGCGGTCGGGCCGGCGGACCATCAGCTGTTGTGTGCCCGGATCGACGACTATGACCGCGATCTGGCGCCCGGTTATCGAGGGATCCTCGAGCCGCCGCCGGGCGCGCGCCGGCTGATCGATCCCGGTCAGATCACGTTCTACATTGTGCCCGGCGTGGCGTATGATCCGAGGGGCTTTCGTTTGGGGCGGGGACTGGGGTACTATGATCGCTGCCTGGCCGGCGTGAAGGGACGCGCGACGATCTGCGCGCTGGCGTACGAGCTGCAGGTGATCGATGCGCTGCCGGCTGAGCCGCACGACGTCCGGGTGGATCTGATTGTGACGGAAGCGCGAGTGATTGAGGCAAAAGGGAAGCGGTATGCCCGCACAAGTCATCGACGGTAAATTTGTCGCCCAGACGATCCGGACTTCGCTGGCCGCGGAGGTCGCAGCGCTCAAAGCGCGCGGGATCGAGCCGGGACTGGCCGCCGTGCTGGTGGGCGAGAATCCGGCCTCGGTTGTCTATGTCCGCAATAAGCGGAAAGCCTGCGCGGAGGTGGGCATCGCCTCCACGCAGCACGATCTGCCGGGTACGATTTCCGAACGGGAACTGTTGCGGATCATCGGACAATTGAATGATGATCCCAAGGTGCACGGCATTCTGGTGCAGTTGCCGTTGCCCAAGGGACTGCGGGCGGAGGCGGTGACCGACGCGCTCTTGCCGGCCAAGGATGTGGACGGCCTGCATCCGTATAATATCGGGCGGTTGACGCGGGGCGACGCGGTGTTCGTGCCCTGCACGCCGCTGGGTGTGATGGTGTTGCTGGATCATTATAAATTGCCGATCGAGGGACAGCGGGCGGTTGTGATCGGACGCAGCAACCTGGTCGGCCGGCCCGTGAGCCTGCTGTTGCAGCATCGGAATGCGACGGTGACCGTCTGTCATTCGCGCACGCAGAGGATCGAGTCGATTTGTTGGGACGCGGATATTATCGTGGCGGCCATCGGCAAGCCGAGGTTCCTGACGGCGGAGATGGTGAAACCGGGCACGGTCGTCATCGATGTGGGCATCAACCGGCTGCCGGACAATTCGCTGGTCGGCGACGTCGATTACGGGCCGGTGGCGGAGCGTGCCGGCTGGATCACGCCCGTGCCCGGCGGCGT
>CAZJRH010000131.1:0-4095 GCA_964548215.1 uncultured Nitrospirota bacterium | reverse complement strand
CCCGGGGGCTGCGGCCTCCGATCAGCCGGCCCAGCCACCTCCCGCCGTCGATCGCGCCGAGATGGCGCGGCAGCTTCAGGCGGGCATCACCGCGTTTCACAGCGGCGACCTGGAGGTTGCGCGGTTGGCCTTTGTCGGCGTTCTCGAACGGGATCCCACGGCGGCCGCCGCTCAGAATGGCCTCGGGTTGATCGAAAAAACACTCGGCAATCTTGAGCAGGCTGAACGTCATTACCAGGAAGCAATCCGCCTGGCCCCCGAGTATGCCGAGCCCCACAACAATCTGGCGTTGCTCTATGACCAGCGCGGCGAGACCAATCGGGCCGTGATCGAATATTCAACGGCCCTGTCGCTGAGGCCGGATTATCCTGAGGCACGGCTCAATTACGCCGTCACGCTCGAGCGCGGCGGCCAGCGGGCCGAGGCCAAGCGTCAATATCAGAAATTTCTGGCCGACAGCCCCCCGGCCCTGGCGGAGGTGGCCGAGACGGTCAAGACCCACCTCGCCACGTTCCCGTGACGATGGCGGGGGCTGGTTTGGCGCCTCTTCCGACCACACGTATCTGATCCACGGATCATCTGAGCTCCTCCATGCATGTGCTGGGCATTGAAACCTCCTGCGATGAAACGGCCGTCGCGATCGTCGAGGACGGCACGACCGTCCGGGCCAATCTGCTGCTGTCGCAAGCGGCTCTCCATCGGCAATACGGCGGCGTCGTGCCCGAGCTGGCTTCGCGACACCACCTGGACGCCGTGGTCCAATTGACACGGGCGGCCCTGCAGCAGGCCCGTCTGTCGCAGGAGGCGATCGACGCCGTGGCGGTGACCTGCGGGCCCGGACTCGTGGGGGCCCTGGCGATCGGCGTGGCTTTTGCCAAGGGATTGGCCTATGCGCTGGCGCGCCCGCTGGTGGGGGTGAACCATCTGGAGGGCCATCTGTTGTCGATTCTCCTCGACCAGCCGTCGCTTGCGCCGCCCTTCATCGCCCTGGTCGCGTCGGGGGGCCATACCAATCTCTACCGCGTGGACGCCATCGGATCGTACCGGCTGTTGGGACGTACGCGGGACGACGCCGCCGGCGAAGCGTTCGACAAGGCCGCCAAGTTACTGGGGCTGGGCTATCCTGGCGGGCCGGCCATCGACCGGCTGTCGGCCGGCGGAGATCCGGCCTGGGTGCGGTTTCCCCGCGGCATGCAGAATCGGCCGACATACGAATTCAGTTTCAGCGGCCTCAAGACCGCGCTGGTCCGCCACCTTGAACGGCACGGGCCGCCGGCGCCGGGCGACCTGGCGAACCTGGCGGCCAGCTATCAAGCCGCCATCGTCGACGTGCTGGTGGCCAAAAGCGTGCGCGCGGCCGAGGAACATGGGTTGGCCGACGTGGTGGTCGCGGGCGGTGTGGCGGCCAACCGGACGCTGCGCCGCCGGCTGCAGGAGGAAGGGGCGGCCCGCGGCCTTCGCAGCCATCTGCCCTCTCCCGCCTATTGCACGGATAACGCGGCGATGATCGCCGCCGCCGGCTATTACCGCTGGCGCTCGGCCGGCGCGGATCCGCAGGCCAGCCTGTTCCTCGGACCCCGGCTCGATGATGCGGACGAACTCATGCAGCCCGTCGGCGGAGAGCCTCAGTCCGGGCGCGCCGCGATCCGCTAGCGAGCGACCCGCACGATGAATTCGTCGACCGCCGGCGCGAAATGCAGTTGGTGGTCGTAGACCCCGAAGTGATGAATCGTGATGTCCCACTCCGTGGCCATTGAGAGGCGGCCGTCCGAGCGAGTTAAGACAATATCCTCCTCGGTCAGGGGCACCTCCCAGGAGTTGGCGACGATGACGATGCGGTCGACGATCTCCTCGTCGCGCACGACGGCGGCTTCCCGGGCCTGCTCGACCATCTGATCCCGGATGGCGCGATAGGCCATCCAGGGCGGGATATAGGCGAAGGCCGTGTAGACGCCGCCGCCGACCAGGAGGAGAAAAATCAGCGTGCCCAGCTTCATGCCGCCGGCCTGGTTGCGCCGATGGCGCGATGACAATGTCGACCGGCGCATCATGGGCTCAAGCCCTCCTGGGTTGGGACAACCGAATCGAGAAAAATCCACGTGGCTCACTTATAGCACAATCCTCCAAAAAGAAGAAACGTTTGCATGCCATGGGATGGTGTGATACTGTGACCGGCTGAGTGCTAACGCAACGCCATACCTCGCTTCGGGCTCGGGCGCGACGCATCCGTTTTCGGCGTCCGGAAACAGCCCGGCGTTTTTCCTCCTGCCTCCCCATCCTGACGGCCGCGATGCTGTTATGCGGTTGGTTCGCGTCCAACGCCTGGGCGGCCGATCCTTCGACTCGCGACCTTCCGCTCGCTCAGGATTCCGTCCCGCAGGCTGAGCGCACGGGACTCCAGTTGACGTTCGGCGGCGAATATCGCATCCGCGCGTTTAATGTCGAGAATTATTTCGACGCGCGATCGGCGGGTGGTTGCGGCACGCCGGCCGGCTCCTGCGACGATCAGGAGCGGTTTCTCGACCAGCGCTTCCGATTGACGACCTCCGTGGCCGCCGGCGCGACCACCGGCATCGTGACGCTCGATTTTCTCAATACCTTTGCCGGCACGCGTGCGCCGTCGTCGTTGACGGGGCCGGGGGGCGGGGGCACCGGCGACGACCGGTTCGGCACCGGGGGATTGGGCGGAAGCCGAAACGCGGTCGGCGTGCAGGAAGTCTATCTGCGGATTGCCACCAAGCGGGGGACGTTCTTTGCCGGCCGCCACCGCATCGTGCTGGGGCACGGCATCGTGTTTGACGACGTGGCCGACGGCTTCACGGTCATGGTGCCGGTGCGGCGGACGACCCTCAGTCTGTCGGCGCTCAATCTCATCGATGACGACGCGGCGCCCTTGGCCGGGGACGCGGACCTCTATCTGGGCCACGCCGAGTGGCGGCCGAATTCCGCGCACAACCTCAGCGTCTATGCCGGTGTGCTGCGCGATTCGGGGCCGGCGCTGCTGAACGGGCTGATTTACAGCCTGGTCGATGACAACGGCACCCCGCAGGTGACCAATCCCGATCTTTCCCCGGCGAGCGGGACGGTCCTGCTGTTCGGCATGGCGTATGACGCGCGGGTCGGGCCGTCCACGTTCAATTTCGAGTTCGATCTCCTGCGGGGATTCATTGAAAATGTTCCGTTCGATGCCGGGACTCAGGAGCAGGTCCCGCTCTCGGGTTTTAATCTGCTGGCCTCCCAGCATGTCGATCTGGGGGCGGCGACGGTGGGCATGACCATGGTCTATGTCTCCGGTTCAGGGCCGGATGATTTCGGTGAAGTCGGCGGCGGCGCGACCGGTGTGAATCTGACGGCCATTTCGCCCAACTTTGTGCTGGGCAACATTCTTTCCAACGGAGAGCATGTGTCGGACCGGGACGGCTCGACGCTGAACATGGGCGGGTTTCGCGGCGGGATCAATCAAGGTGGCGCCGGATTGTTTGCGATTAAACTCTCCGCCGGCGGAGAAGTGCGGCCGGGCGTCTTTGTGGATGGCGCGGTGATTTACGCCAAGACGGTCGATCCGGTCATTCCGACGATCAATCCGGCGGACCCGGCCTTCTGCCCCGCCGTGCTGCCGGGATTGCCGGTCGGCCCGCCGCCGAATTGCGAAGTGGACGACCGGTTGGGGTGGGAACTGGACCTGAACGCCCGGTGGCAGGTGGACGACAATCTGCAATTCTCGGCCGCCGCCGGCGTGCTGATCGGCGACAACGCCTTTTCGGGACTGTACAACAACGATTTTACCAGCCTGGACACCGATCCCATCACCAAGCTGGTGCTGCGGGCGATCTATCGATTTTAGGAGGCGATTTTAGCGGGCGGTGCTAGCGGAAATCAGGCCAAGCGGCCGGCGACCGGCTTTGCGGTCTGATCGACGTCCAGCTCCTGGGGCAGAGCGAAGCTGACCTCTTCCTTGACGGCCTCGATCTCTTCGACATCGGTGACGCCAAGTTTTCGGAAAAATGCCAGCACGTCCTGCACCAGATATTCGGGCGCGGAGGCGCCGGCCGTGATGCCGACGCCGTCCACGCCTTCCAGCCAGGCCGGATCGAT
>CAZJRH010000130.1:0-2725 GCA_964548215.1 uncultured Nitrospirota bacterium | reverse complement strand
CGTGCGTGCTGCACCCGACGATCCGGAGCGCGCCCTTTTTCCGCAGCGCGGCCGCCCCCTGCGCAATGGTGCCGGCCGTGTCGATCATGTCATCGATGATGATGACGTCGCGCTTGTTCACCTCGCCGATGATGTTCATCAGCTTGGCCTGGTTCGGCCCCTCGCGCCGCTTGTCGATGATCGCTAGGCTCGCGTGCAACCGCTTGGCGAACGCCCGGGCCCGTTCCACGCCGCCCGCGTCCGGCGACACGACCACCGGATCCTTCAGTTTCAACTGATGAAAGTAATCCAAGAAGACCGGCGTGGCGAACAGATGGTCGACCGGGATGTTGAAAAATCCCTGGATCTGGCCCGCGTGTAAATCCATCGTCAGCACCCGCGTGGCCCCGGCGGTGGTGATGAGGTCGGCGATCAGCTTGGCGGTGATTGGCACGCGCGGCTGGTCCTTGCGATCCTGCCGGGCGTAGCCGTAATAGGGAATGACCGCGTTGATCCGATGAGCCGACGAGCGGCGCAAGGCGTCGATCATGATCAGCAGCTCCATGATGTGCGTGTTGACCGGATCGCACGTCGACTGGAGCACGAAGACGTCCATGCCCCGCACGTTCTCGTCCAGCTGCACCCGGATCTCCCCGTCGCTGAAGCGGGAGACGATCGCCTGGCCGATCGGGAGCTTCAGCTCCTTGCCGATCTCCTCGGCCAGCGGCACATTGGAGTTCCCCGTGAACAACCGCATTTCATGTCGCATCGATCAAACCGTCCTCTACACCTGATCGGTGTCCGTTATGAATGCCGTGCGATCGTTACGCGATAATTCGGAGGCAGGGGATCGAACCCCGATCTTCAGCTCCAAAGGCTGACGTCCTGCCAATTGGACGACCTCCGAATAAGCGTCCAATTCTGGGGTCCGCTCGCCCATTGGGCGAGCTCGAGTCAAGCGGAGATGCTCATCTCCCCTTGACGATCCCCATCGCCCTTACATATTACCTAGAGCGCGCCGGGATCGATCTGACCGACGCAAGCCGCCGCAACGGGCGCGCGGCCCATACGCCCCACCGCGGTCTGGCCCGCCGCACCGCCGCCGCCGCCACCCGGGCCCGGCGCATCGAGGGGAAGAGACCGAATACCGCGGAGCCGCTGCCCGACACCAACACACCAGAGGCGCCGGCCTGCGCCAGCAACCGGCGCGCCTCTCCGATCACCGGATAGGCCCGTTCGATCACGGGTTCAAAATCATTCGAGAGCCACGACGTATCATGCAACTGCCGGATAGCTCGTTGGAAACGGTGAATTATAATCTCTCGCTTGTGGGGTGTCAATGGGACCGGGGAGACGCGTCGGCCCGCCCGGTGACGCGCCCGCCATCGATCCAGCAACCGATAGGCCGCCGCCGTGGGTGAGGCCATCTCCGGATAGACCACCACAAATCGCCAAGGCTCGACGGCCCGACGGCCCGGCAGCGGGGCGACACGTTCGCCGTTGCCCTCCACGACCGCAAGCGGATCGGCAAAAAAGAGCGCCACGTCGCTGCCCAGCGGCGCCAGGAGCGCGGCCAGTCGCGACCGCGACCAGTTCAGCCCCCACAACCGGTTGAGCGCCAGCGCCGCGGCGGCCGCATCGCTGCTCCCCCCGCCCAAACCGGCGCCCACCGGAATGCGCTTGACCAGATCGATCTTCGCTCCGGCCGTCAGCCGGGCCGCGCGCCGTAAACGTTTGGCCGCCTGCACGATCAGGTTTCGCCGGCCTCCGGGCACCGGCACACCCCGGCAGGTCAACTCGATGGCATGGCGTTGCGCGGTGACGCGCAGGCGGTCGGTCAGGGAGAGCTGCTGGACGATCGAAAAGACAGGATGGTAGCCGTCGGCCGCTTTTCGGCCGACCCGCAGAATCAAATTGACCTTCGCCGGCGCGGAGACGGCGAACGTCGCCCTCGTACGCATCCCCCGGATCAGACCGCGATTAACTGCACAACCAACCGGCGCTCAGGCCGTGTGCGCCTCATCTTCACGCGCTTCACCCTCCGACTCTTCCTCATCCGGCTCATGCTGGCCATTCTGCCCCCGTTTGATCCCGTACTTTTCCAGCCGATAGCGAAACGATCGAAAATTCAGCCCCAGCAGCTCCGCCGCCCGTTTTTTGAGTCCGCCGCTGCGATCGAGCGCCTGCATGAGCAGTTTTCGCTCCAAGCGGCCGACCAGCGCCTCCAGGTCGATCCCCTCCGGCGGGAGTTCCTCCATAATGGTGCGGCCCGCAGCGGCTTCCGGCCGCTGCAGACAGGCACTGAGCAGATCGGGGGTCAGCAGGGGGCCGGAGGCCAGGGTCACCGCGCGCTCGATCAGATGCTCAAGTTCCCGCACATTACCCCGCCATTCGTGACCGGCCAACACCTGCAGGGCGCCCGGGGCCAGACCGGTCACCGGCATGGCGGCGGCAAGGCCGTATTTCTGCAAAAAATGATCGACCAGGACGGGGATGTCCTCGCGGCGCTCCCGCAACGGCGGCAGTTGGATGGGAATCACGTCCAGCCGGTAATAGAGGTCCTCCCGGAAGACCCCGTCCGCCACCGCCTTTTCCAGATCCTTGTTGGTGGCGGTGATCACCCGCACGTCGACGCGGATATCCTTGGTGCCGCCGATGCGGCGAAATTCCTTTTCCTGCAACACCCGGAGCAACTTCACCTGGATGGCCGGGGGCGTGTCGCCGATCTCATCGAGAAAAATCGTCC
>CAZJRH010000129.1:0-3155 GCA_964548215.1 uncultured Nitrospirota bacterium | reverse complement strand
CGACGCTGGCGGCGCTGGCGGCCTCCTTCATCGGCATCATCCTGATCGTTCATCCAAATTTCGAGGCGCTGCTGCCGGGCGATCTGCTGGCGCTGCTCTCCGGCATGCTGGTCGGCGGGGCGATCGTCTCGCTTCGAGAATCGAGAAAAACCGACAGCGCCTGGACCATCTTTCATTATTTCAACATCACGGGGATGGCCTTGAGCCTGCCGCTGGTCATGGCGCACTGGGGCGACGGCGTCGTGCCGCCGCTGGCCAGTCTGCCGTCGCTGGGGGGGGTCGTCCTCTTTTCGATGCTGGGCCAGATGGGTATGACCATCGCCTATCGCTACATCAGCACCACCGAAGGCAGCGCTGTCTCGATGCTAGGCGCCGTTGTGGGCAGCCTGCTGGGCCTGCTCTTTCTCGGCGAATCGGCCACGCCGGGTTTTCTGCTCGGCAGCCTGCTGGTCGTGTTCAGCGGCGTCTATCTGACGCTGCGGACCGCGCGCGCATGAGCCGGCGCCGGAAAATTGCGGCCGCAATTTTTTCAGTCATTATCGTATTCGGACTGTCGGCCGCTCCGTCATGGGCCGACCAAACCTACGTCACCCCGCGCGCCGGCGAGGCCTATACCACGACGATGGGAGGCGAAGCGGTCACCGTCCCCCCGCGCGATCGCCGCTCGGTGACCGCGCTCAATCTCGGCCTCTACGCCATTCCCAACGGCCCGCGCGACGCCAACGTGGCGCCGTTCGGCGCGCTCTTCATCTGGCGCAATTGGGACAACGGGCGCGAACGTTTTCGCGGCGAGATCGTCGGCATTTATAATGCGCTCCGGTACCATCGGGCGCTGAGCCCGCTCGACGGCCTCGAACTGGTGCTGACATTCGATAACCTGACCGTCCCGATCGATCGCGCCGAGTATGCCGAGGCCGTGCGTCTCTCGTCGGAAGAATTGATGTGGCATCAGTTCCGCTTGGGCCTGGGCTTGGGCTGGCGCCGCGCGCTCGCGCCCGGCCATCAGGACAACGCGCTGGAGCTGGCGCTGACCTATGAACCGGGCGCGCTCCTGTTCGCCCGGGGGAATGAGACCGCGCCCGGCTTCGTCATGCCCGCCGATACCTACGAGGGGCGGCTGCATTTTCGACTGCGCGCCGATGCGCTGGAGCGCAATCTGCTCGAACTGCCGCATGCAGGCCTGGCCGCCGGCCTGGACGGCTGGGCCGGCCATCGCGCCCACTGGCGCGATTGGGGCGGGGGGCCAAGCGGCCTGCAGGATGGGAGCGCGCATCGCACCTGGCTGGCGCTGAGCGGCTATGCGGTTGCGGCCGGGGCTTGGCCGTTCTCGTCGGCCCAGCGCCATCGGCTGATCGCAAGCGCCTATGGTGGGGTCGGCGCGAAACTTGATCGGTTCTCCGCGTTTCGCCTAGGTGGCGGGCCCGGCGGCGGCGAGTGGGAAACGCTGGCCCGTCCGCTCGTGCCCGGCGCGGCCTTTGGAGAATTGTTTCCCTCCGATTACCTGGTGCTCAATGTGGAATATCGTTATGAACTCCTCTTCTTCCTGTATCTGCACCTGCGTGGTTCGATGGCCTGGGTCGATCTGTTCCGATTTCAGGGCGGCGGCCTGATCGATCGCACCGACGGCCTGCACTCGGTCTCAGCGGCCGTCACCAGCGGGTTTTTGTGGAATTCCCAACTCGAGCTGGGCTACAGCCACAACTTCGGGCTCTTCCGCATCGACGAGGGCGTCTCGCGACGGGGCCGCGACGCGCTGCTGATCTCCTGGTCCAAAGAGTTTTAAGTCCCGGCCGGCTGAATTTGACATCCGTCTCCGGACTGTTACACTCACGGCACGATGGATCGCGACGCCTCGACGCTGCTGCGAGAAACCCCGCCGGCGGCGGAGACGGTCTTCTGCCGGGCCCACGGCCTGGCCGCCTTGATCCAACGCTGGGAATTCGAGCAGACCATCCAGGGGTTTGACGAACTGTCGATCGTGGAGATTCACCGGGGTCTCCTGGCCGATCTGGGCCGGTGGATCGACACGGAAGGTCTTCGGCCCTACCTCACCGAATCGGAGCTGGCTCTGCTGGCCGCGCCGCTCGGCCATTGGACGGTGGAATTGGTCGACGGGGTGGGATGGCGTATGGAGCCCCTCGGCGTGCTGGTCTGGGCGTTGGGGCTGATCAAATCGATGCCGCCGTACGACCAGCGCTTCAGCCATGACGAACTGCTGATGCGGCTGCGCCTCGGGAAACCGCTGCAGCCGCAGCGGGAGGCGGCCAAGCTCCTGCCGGCGGCGCAACTGCAGAGCGCGCTGCAGGCGGCCCAGCTCTGGGAATGGCGGGCGCACACCGCGGAGATTCTCCACAACCCCGCGCAAATTCCCGCCACGGTCGATCTGGAGGCCTTCGTCACACAGCAGGCCCGCACCGCCCGGCAGCAGGGCTTGATTCCCGAACCGATCGACGGAGACTTTCCGGCGCTCGGATGCGCCTATCGCACCCTCTCCGAGACGCAGCGTGTTCTGCTGGCGGCCATCGCCAAGGAACGGACGGAGACGCTGCGATGGCTCTGCGGGCAGACGGCGCCCGTGCCTGCCCGTCCGGCAGGCGGGCACCCGGCCGCCTGACCCGCCCGCCCCGCCCCCGAAGAAGATTTCGCCATCCCCGCAAGCGCTGCGGTATAATACGCGCCGGCCCGTCACACCACACGACTTGTATGGACGATTGGTACACGCCCGAGCAACTTTCCAGGCTTCGCAACGACCTGCGCCGGCGGGCGGCCGAATTGCAGGATCTGAACGCCGAGTGCCAGAACTATGCGCTGGACTTCGTCATCCACGAACGCATGGACACCTACTTTCGCCTGGATGGACGGCTGGATGAACTCGCCTCGCTCTGCGATCGGATCATTCATGAACTGGAGGCCGCCGACCGGCTGGCCGCGCTCCGGGGCATCGACAACCGGCTCACCTTCATCGAGGATTGCTTCGACGAAATTGAAAGCGAACTGCGCGACCGGCCCCGGCGCCGGCGGCGCCGCCGGTTCAACCTCGCCGATTTTTTCCGCCGATTGGGCGGCAGCGGCGAGAATGGCTTCGGCGAAATCGGGTCGGACACCGAGGCCTATCAGGAGCTGGGCGTTCCAGCCGGGAGCGATCTGCGCGCCGT
>CAZJRH010000128.1:0-5207 GCA_964548215.1 uncultured Nitrospirota bacterium | reverse complement strand
CGGGAGGCATGCCGGAGGCGATGCGTCAGCCGATCGAACAGCGTCGTTGCCGCGCTGTCGAGCAGGGCCGCCGTCGCTAGGAAGAGGCCGATCGACGGCAGGTAGAGGTTGCGCTCGCTCAACAGATCATAGCGGGGCATCAGGCTGTTGGTGGGAGCCAGCGTGACAAAGAACCACAGGAGCCCGACGCTCACGAACGGTCGTCGTTCGACTGAACGGTACGCCATGACGAGCAGTCCCGTCAGGAGCGCCAGGGAGAACGGGGTGGGCCAGTCGGTGATCGAATGATAGAGCGGAAGATCATGGTCAAAGTTAAGTCGGGCGGGCCACACGAACAGGGAGAGCGCGTACGCCACGGCGTTGATCTGGGAGAGGAGATTTTCCGTCAGAGGGCGCAGCTCCAGGCTGTAGCGGGCCAGAAAAACATACTGGGGGTGCGACCAGCCGACCCAGCCGGCCAGCAGCAGGATTCCCCAAAAGGGGAGCCACACAGGAAGATGGCGGCGGATGAAGGCGCCCAACGGTTCGGATCGCCGCCGGCGGATGATCAGCTCCCAGAGAAGGAGCGTGACCGGCAATGTCACGGCCACTTCCTTGGACAGCAGGGCCGACACAAAGCAGAGGAGGGCGCCCCAATAGTGCCACGTGAATCGCCGGCCGGGCGCCTCTTCAGACACTGCGCGCAGGTAGAGCGAGAGCGCCGCCAGATAGAAGAAGGTCATCATGCCGGTGGGGCGGCCCGAGATGTAGGTCACGGTTTCGGTCCCGATAGGGTGGAGGAGAAAGAGGAGCGTGGCCCAGAACGGCACGGCGACGCGCTCCTGCCCGGGGGACGGAGTCGTCATCGTTCCCGCGGATCGAAGCAACCGGTAGAGCAGCAGACCGCTGCCCATGTGGAAAAAAAGGTTGAGCAGGTGATACCCTGCCGGGTGGTCGCCGTAGAGGCGGCGGTCGATCAGAAAGGTCAGTTTGACGAGTGGCCGGATCGTATGGTCGAGATGCGCGCCGAAGGTCGCCAGATCGGCAAGGTGCGGATCGTCGAGCACGACCGCCGTGTCATCGAACTGGAAGGCGCCGGTAAAGGCATTGGCATAGGCGAGCAGTGTGGCGGCCAGCAGGAGGCCGATGGCTATTCGATGCGACGTCACGGTCAGGACGGTCATGCGGTTCCGTGCCGGACGTTAGCATGACGAGGGTGTTTTCTCAAGAGAGACGGCTGGGCAGGCATGATGATTCGAATCGGGAGGTGAGGGAATGGGCCGAGCAAGTGTGATTGGGTGGACGTTGCTGATGGCGGTGATGGTCTTGCCGCCGGCCATGGGAGCGCCGCCGCCTCCGAACGCGCCAGCAAAGGGGAAGGCGCAACCGCCCCCGAAACAAACGGCGGAGGAGAAGGCGGCGGCGAAAGAGTTGGCGAAGGAGAAGAAGGGCGCGCTTCCGAGTTGTTATCAATGCAAGTTTCAGAAAGATCTTGAAAAGGAGATCAAGGACAACGAAGCGGCGCGTGACATCTATAAGCGAGAGGCCGAGCGCTGGCAAAAAGAAATCGACAACATCAAGGCCGTCGGAAGAGGCTATCCGGAATCTCGGAGGCAGGGCCATCTGGATACCTACTTTAATGAGGGCAGAGACGGGAGGCATGAGGCCTTCAAGAAAGAGACCAAAGCCGAGGAAGTGGTCAGTCTGGAAACCGATCCGGTCAACTGCGTGAGCGACGTGGTGGTCAAGACAGATCCGAAGGAAGAGAAAAAAAGAAAAGAGAAACTTCGCAAGTTTAAAAAGCTCTCGATGTGCTGTCAGGTATTCGAATGGTCCGTGGAGCATGAACTGAATCACATCGAGGCGTGTGAGCAACGAAAGAGCGCGGGGAAACAACCGACGGCGGCGGATCTGGCGAACGAAGAGGCCGCCGAGCACCAGAAGCAGATCGACAAGTTGAAGGATTTGCTCGAACGGGCCAAAGACCATTGCACGAACAAGAAACCGACGATGGATAAGTATGATGAATTTTGCGAAGGGAACATGAAGATGCGTATCCAGGATGCGGCGGAGCGGCTGTCTCGTGTGGCCGAGGCCATCAAACAACAACCCAAAAAGCCCGGGAAACCAAAGAAATAACCCATCTGTTGAGGGAGGCCGCGCGATGCGATACGACAATGACGTTCGACGGATGACAGGGATCGTACGGGGTATCCTGCTTTTTGGGCCGCTGCTGGGTCTGCTCCTCTGGGCGGTCCTTCCCGCCCATGCGACGCAGTTGCGCGGGACCAACGCGGAGGGCTTCGACGCGGGCGGAGAAGAGCCAGTGGGCGAGTCCAGGGAGGACCAGGCGGTCAATGCCTATCTTCGATCCTGTCTGGGGGGAGTGAAACAGAACAAAAGTTGCGAGACGCTCCGGCTGGAGGCGGTGCCGATGATCAAGGAGGATGTGCTGACGTTGGGCAGCAGCGCGAATCCGGCTCATCTGCACGTGCTTGCGGACATTCTGCAGAGCGACGAGGCCGAACTTCGGGCCGCGGCGGCCGATGCCATCGGGATGATCGGACCCACGCCGGCCGAAACAACTGCGTTGACGGTTGCGTTTAACGACCGCGTGCCGGATGTCCGCCGCTCGGCTCAACTGGCGCTGGAACAGAGCCGCGACCCGGCGGCAAAGACCATCGTTGACCGGGGAATGATTGCGCTGGCGCGAGGCGGATCGTTGGAGGATACGGAGACGTTTCAGGAGGTTGTGGTGCATTTCACGCAGCGGAAGGAGAACGGCACATACTTGAAAGAGGAATTCAACTACGTCCTGGACCCCGCCTATCTCACGGAGCTGAAAAAGCGGGCGTCGGACAACGGGGACCAGGTGCTTGCGCGGGAAGAGACGGTCTTCAGCCCGACCATCAATTCGAAGATCGTCGTCGCGGAAAAACCGTCAAGGACCCAATTGGAACTGGCCAGGCGGTGGTTTGTATTGTTTGAGGATGCCAAGGGAAAACAGGTTGTTGAACGGTCGGAAAAACGGGGCGACTTCCTTGCGCTTGATGAGCAGGAGCCGCAGGCGCTTCACGCGGCGATTCTCTATTACGAGCTGGCCGAGAATCCGCAGAAAATAGAGAAGACCAAAGGAAAGGCAGGCAAACTTGGCGACGCCTATGCCAAAAAAGATGATCTGAAAAAAGCCATCGCGTACTACCAGGTGGCGGAAAATAACGCGAAAATGGACGAGCTGTCATCCCTCCAGGAGGCCCGCGTGAAAAAACAGCTCAAAGAGATGGAGAAGGATGAAACACAGCAGAAGCAGTTCAAGAAAGAGCAGGAGGACCTGGAAAAGGAGCTCGGGTTCTAGGGGCCGGACTTCCAGAACGGCGGCCGCGAGCTCTGCCGAGGAGCCGTAGGGGAAGAGCGATCCCCGCTCGGGGGGGGGGTACTCGACCCGTCGAGCGGGGATGCGCCGCATCCTACTAACGGCCGAAGAGGCCCTTGAAACGGTTAATCCCCTCGTCTTGAATCCCCTTTTTGACCTCGTCGGACGTCTCTTCGGTTTCGGTGGCGGCCTCGTCCAACACCTCATCCTGACTCGGCAGGTTGGGCCGTTGGTTCGGCATCTGCGGCGAGTTTCCTGATGAGGCGCCTGGTCCTCCCATCCCACCGAATCCCGGCATCACCATTTTGGTGTAGCCCGTCGGAATTTCAAAGAGCGAGGAATCCTGTTTGCCGATTTTCAGGTTGGTGAGCCCCATCTTCATCCGGGTTTTTGATCCCTCGGTCTTGGCGATGATGTCCATTTTGATCTGGATGCCTCCCCGAGTCATCCACTGGAATCCACCCATCTTCTCACCCTTGGGGTTCGTGGCGATCACCTTGTATTTCGTGGTCTGATGGCCATCGATCACTTCCGTGCCCACCTCGGTTCGCTCGAACGTGTAGTCAGACGTATCGTCGCTTGGGCCGGGAGGCCGCTGTGCGCCTTTGATGCCAGTTTCCATATACATTTCCCCGGGCATCAATGTCCAGATGAGCTGTTTGTCCAGGCGCATGATCGTCACCACTTTGTCTCCACCCATCTCCTGCTCTTTGCGGTCCTTGCCGGGTGCATGGTAGACTTTGTTTTTCAGGGTGAACGACTCCGTTTCCATATAACTGTCGGCGGAGTATTCCACCTGTGGCTGTGGCCGGGGCGCCACCGGGCTGGCCGCCATCGCCATGGTGGCTGACACGATGCCAATCCCTGCTGACCAGAAGAGTATCCGAATGGCGTTCATGGGTGCTGCCTCCCTGTGATGATGTGTGTGCATGACGTCGTGGTCTGGTTAGTCGGACAGGCCTGCAAAATCCTTCCGGTAGTTGACCACCTTGTAGAGATAGTTTCGCGTCTCCTCATACGGCAGCTTGGCTCGAAGCGTCTCGTACAGGTCGCCGGGGTGGAGGCTGTTGATCTCATTAATCGCCGTCGTCTGACTCTTGGAAAAGGTCTTGAAGACGTTGCCCGCGCCCGTGTTGTAGGCCGCGATCACGCAGTATTCGCGCGAGATGGTGTTGGCGATCGGTTCAAGCTGCCTGTAGGCCAGCACGTTGAGAAAGGCCGTCCCCAGCTCGATGTTGTTCTCGGGGTCGAAGAGATAGTCGCGCGAGGGCATGGTGTCCTCGCCCTTGGCGCGGCGATAGGCCTCGCGTCCGCCGCTGGACGGCACAAGCTGCATCAGGCCGTAGGCGGGCGCGGAGCTGACGGCAAAGGGATTGAAGTTGCTTTCGGTGCGGATGATGGCGAAGACGAGACTCGGGCTGATGTCATATTCCTTCGCAAACCGTGAGACGAGGTCGCGATATTTCTCCGCCTGCTTGTGCCCGTGGTTGGCCACCATCGCGATGGTGACGTACTGCGCCGGCTTCTGGCTGCCGTCCACCTCCACCGTGCGAGTCCCGGCCTGCTTCTCCATCAGATACGTCGCGAACGCCTCCGCCTGCTCGGGCGTCCGGACGGACTGCCCCTTTTGGTCCGCGACCAGGCCAAGCAGATAGGGCTCCTTGTCGCTGGTCAACGTGATATTTTTGTCGGTGAAGAGATCGACGGCGCGCGGGTCATCCGGTGTGAGCAGCGTGGTGACGACGGCGTTTTTGAGGCTGGCGGCCGGGTCTTTATCATCGAGTGTTTCGACCGTGATCTCACCGGTGTCGAAGTCCACGATGGCGCGGCTCCGGTAGTTCTGGGTGTATTTGAC
>CAZJRH010000127.1:0-5398 GCA_964548215.1 uncultured Nitrospirota bacterium | reverse complement strand
ATCACCGCGCTCGGCTTCCCGGATACCGGCGCGGAGAAATTCCGCCGCTACTGGCCGGCCGATCTGCACGTAATCGGCAAGGACATCGTGCGCTTCCACGCCGTCTACTGGCCGGCCTTCCTGATGGCGGCGGGGCTGCCGCTGCCGCGCCAGATCTTCGCCCACGGCTGGTGGACGGTGGACGGCGAGAAAATGTCGAAGAGCAAGGGCAACGTCGTTGATCCTTTCACCATCATGGACACCTACGGCACGGACGCCTTCCGCTATTTCCTGCTACGGGAAGTCCCGTTCGGGCTGGACGGCGATTTTTCCGAGCGGGCGTTACGGCAGCGCTATAACAGCGATCTCGCCAACGACCTGGGCAATCTGTGCTTTCGCACGCTCTCGATGATCGACCGCTACGCCGGCGGCCGGATCCCGCCCCGGACGTCGTCGGCCAAATCGAAGGAGGACGATCAACTGCAGAAAGCCACCGCGGGGCTGTCCGGCAAGATCGGCGCCGCGATGGGCGAACTGGCCTTTCACCGGGCGCTGCAGGCGATCTGGGAGATCGTCGACGTCGCCAACCGCTATATTGAAATCACCGCGCCCTGGAATCTCGACAAGCAGATCAAGCAGAAGCGGCGCCTCTCCACGGTGCTCTATAATCTGGCCGAGGCGCTGCACCTGATCAGTCTCTATCTCTACCCGTTCATGCCGCAAACATCGGAGCGCATTCTGACCCAACTGGGGATCAAACCGTCGTTCGACACGTGGCGGCTGGCGAAAAACACCCGGACGGGCGCGCTGCGTCCCGGCATCACGGTGAAGAAAACCGAGCCGCTCTTCCCGCGGCTGGAGCTGCTGCCGGGCGAGGAAGAACCGGTGCGCACACGACCCGGGCGCCCCAGCAGACCGCAACCCTCCAGCGGACAGGGAAAATCCGCCCGACCCGACGGGCGACCCGACCGGCGAAAGGACGCGAGTAAACCGGCCGCCTCACCCGCGGGAACCTCCATGCACAGAGAAGAATCATCAGCACCCACGGATGAGTCCGCAAGCCCGCCGGCCGTGGCCGAGGCGCCGGAAACCCGTGAACCGGAGTCCAGACACCACGAACCGGCCGCACCCAAGTCCCAGGAACCCGCCCGAAAACCACAGCAACAACCGGGCCGGCCGCCACGACAACAGCGACAACCACAGCAACGACCACCACAACCACCACCGCAACAACAGGGCGGACAACCGCAGCAGCAAACCGGACAGGGCGGGACCGTGCAACCGGGTGGGCCGATCACCGTCGGCGATTTCGCCCGCGTTGAATTGCGCGTGGCAAGAATTCTCGCCGCGGAGCGCATCCCCAACTCGCACAAGTTGCTCAAACTGCGCGTCAGCTTGGGGAAAGAGGAACGTCAGGTGGTGGCCGGCGTCGGCACCAAATACGAGCCCGAGCAATTGATCGGCAAACAGGTGGTGGTCATCGCCAACCTCAAGCCGGCCAAGATCATGGGCGTCGAGTCGCAGGCGATGCTGCTGGCCGCCGGCGAGCACGCCGTCGGCAGCCTGCTCACGCTGCTCGAAGAAGTGCCGGACGGGGCAAAAATCAAGTAGCCCGTCAACCATGAACCGTTTGACAGTCCAGCACAAAGGGACTATCTTTGTGCCCATGTTCACCGGAGTAATCGGAGCCCGGTCATGACGTGGTGGTACTGGTTGTCCCTGGGGCTGGTCCTGCTGGCGGTCGAAATTCTGACGCCGGGCGGCTTCTATTTATTGTTCTTCGGCCTGGCGGCGCTGCTCGTCGGCACGATCGCCGGCCTTGGTTTTGTCCAACCGGCCTGGCTGCAATGGCTGTTGTTTTCCCTGCTCTCCATCGTCTCCGTCGCGCTGTTCCGGGGGCCCCTGCTTCGCCTGGTCAAGTCCAAAACTCGCACGGGTGACCCTGTCGATTCCATGGTCGGTGAAGCGGCCATCGTACTGGACGATCTTTCTCCGGGCGCGATTGGGAAGGCGGAATTGCGCGGCGCGGTCTGGAGCGTCCGCAACGCCGGCACGATTCCGCTGGGCAAAGGTCAGCGCAGCAAGGTGACGCAGGTGGACGGTCTCATGCTGTTGATTACATCCGAATAGCCGAGGGAGACGCACAATGGGTGAATTCTCGATGGCGGGCGGCGTGATCGTTGCCGTGGTGCTGGCCTTCCTGGTGGTCATTGTGATCGCTAAAACGGTGGTCGTGGTCCCCCAGCAAAGCGCCTTCGTCGTCGAACGGCTGGGCAAGTACCAATCGACGCTCGTCGCCGGCTTTTACGTCCTGATCCCGTTTTTCGACGTCCTGAGATACCGGCACTCGCTCAAGGAAAGCGCCATCGACATCCCGGCCCAGGTCTGCATCACGCGGGACAACGTCCAGGTCTCGGTCGACGGCGTGCTCTATCTGAAAGTCCTCAACCCCGAGCGCGCCTCCTACGGTATTTTGGATTACATGTTCGCTATCATCCAACTGGCACAGACCACGCTGCGCAGCGAGATCGGCAAAATCGATCTCGACCGGACGTTTGAAGAACGCACGAACATCAATCTGAACATCGTCAACGAACTGGATAAAGCGTCCGAGGCGTGGGGGATCAAAGTGCTGCGCTACGAAATCAAGAGCATCACCCCGCCGAAGGACATCATTGCCGCGATGGAAAAACAGATGCGGGCCGAACGGGAAAAGCGCGCGGTGATCCTGACGTCCGAAGGCGAACGCGACGCCGCGATCAATCAGGCCGAGGGCGAGAAGCAACAGGTGATCAAGGCGTCGGAGGCCAACAAACAACAGCAGATCAACGAAGCGGAAGGCGCGGCCGCCGCCATCCTGGCTATCGCCACCGCGACGGCCGAAGGGATCCACAAGGTCGCCGATGTCATCCGGGCGCCCGGCGGCTATGAAGCCGTCCAGCTGCGCGTGGCCGAGCAATATATCAAAGAATTTGGCGAACTGGCCAAGAGCAGCAACACCCTGGTGCTTCCGGCCAGCGTCTCCGACGTCGGCTCGATGATCGCCCTGGCGATGAACGTGATCGCCAAACGGCCCGACGCAGTGCCCAAGCCGCCCGCGTAACACCGCCAGTCCTTTGCGTTTTTTGCAGAGGAAGAACACCGTCATTTGAATGCGCTCGCCTTCACCCAACAGGGTGAAGGCAAACCATGACAGTTGAATAGGCCGCCGCACTGTTTTATAATTTAGCTGCGCCGCGAGAGCGGCGATTGGGCACGACCGACACAGCCGACGAATGAACCGAAAGGACGGAGAACAACGATGAAATCGCTGAAGGGAATTGTGCTGCTCCTCATCGCCAATGTACTGATTTTTGTGACGTTGTCGATCACGTTTCAACTTCTGGTGAACGTGATTTTGCCGGCCTTCGGGATCGACTTCCGAGGCTCGGTCAGTGAGACGCTCCTGTTGTGGTCCATCGTCCTGGGCTTCGGCGGCGCTTTCATCAGCCTGGCCTTCTCCAAACAGATGGCCCGCGCCATGCTCCGGGCGGTGCGGATCACGCAGCCGCGCTCCAATGCCGAACAATTGCTCCATGGAACCGTGGAAGATCTCTCTCGTACGCTGGGCATCAAGATGCCGGAAGTCTGGGTCTACGACTCGCCCGATCTGAACGCGTTTGCCACCGGGCCGTCGAAAAACAACGCGATGGTGGCCGTCTCCACCGGCCTGCTCCAGTCGATGAACGAACGGGAAATCCGCGCCGTGCTGGCCCACGAAATGGGCCACGTGTTCAACGGCGACATGTTCACCACGACGCTGTTGATGGGGCTGATGAACACCTTCGTCTACTTCATCAGCAACGTGGTCGCCCGGCAGGTGATGGAGCGTAACGCCATGGCCGGCTACGCCCTCTATTTCTTCCTCCAGACCGTGCTGTCGTTCCTGGCGATGATTCCGATCGCCTGGTTCTCGCGCCGGCGGGAGTTTGAGGCCGACAAGTTCGCCGCGCAGAAATACGGTCCGGACGCGATGATCGGCGCGCTGCAGGCGATCGATCGCTTCGTCACGCAATCAAAGGTGCGCTACAGCACGCAGGACGCGCTGGCCACGATGAAGATCTCGGGCAACAGCCGGGGCTGGCTGCACCTGTTCGCCACCCACCCCCCGATTGAGGAGCGCATCGCCGCACTGCGCGGGACGCGATAAATCGCTTCAGTCATTAAACGGGCGCTGCGATCATTGTGGTCGCAGCGCCCGTTTTTTGGTGACACGACCGTCTTTCTCCTCGCCCCTTCTGGGTTGGTGCAGGGTGCCGGACGAAGCGGCATCAACCCTTCCCCCGTTCCCCTTTGACAAATCCGTCGATGGGCCGCTAAAATGCTGAGCACGATGAGCGAATTCAAGAAAATCGGCATCATCGGCAAACCGCACAGCCCCGACATCAAACCCGTCCTTGATACGCTCATTCCCTGGCTGAAAGCGCGCAACAAGGAAATCTTTCTCGACACCGACACGGCCTCCGCCACCGGCCTGGCCAAGACGCACCAGAAATCGAAGATTCCCGCGCTGGCCGACATGATCATCGTGCTGGGCGGCGACGGCACGCTGCTCAGCGTCGCCCGGCTGATCGAACAGCGGGACGTGCCGATCCTCGGCGTCAACCTGGGGGGGCTGGGGTTTCTGACCGAGGTCACCATCGACGGCCTCTTTCCCACGCTGGAACAGGTCTTCAACCGGGAATTCATCCCGCAGGAGCGGATGCTCCTGAAGGCGAAAGTCCTGCGTCAGGGGGAAATGGTCGCGCAGTCCTACTGTCTGAATGATGCCGTCATCAGCAAAGGCCATCTGGCGCGGATGATCCGGCTGGAAGCCTCGGTCGACGGGCAATTTCTCACCTCGCTGCGCGGCGACGGCCTGATCATCGCCACACCGACCGGTTCGACCGCCTATTCGCTCTCGGCGGGCGGCCCGATTCTGCATCCGGCCGTCGATGCGCTGCTCTTCACGCCGATCTGCCCGCATACGCTGACCAACCGGCCGATCGTCATTCCCGCCTCCGCCCGCGTGGAAGTGGTGCTGCGCAGCATTGATGAAGGCGCCATCGTCACGTTCGACGGCCAGGTTGGCGTCCAATTGCGGCAACAGGACGTGGTGGCGATCACGGCCGCCGAGCATCGCATCAAACTCTTCCGCTCGCCGGCCCGGAGCGAATTCCAGGTCTGGAGAACCAAGTTGAAATGGGGCGAGGAATAACCACCGCTCCAGTCCTGCTCGTTCTGGGAATCGTGCTGAGCCTGGCCTGGCCGCCGACGCCGGCCGGGGCCGAGCTGAGCATGATCCGTTTACCCTCCCCCCAACGGACCAGCACGGCCGCCGATCCGGTCTGGACCAGCTGGTCGATCGGCGCGATGATCCGGGCCATCACCGCGCACGGCG
>CAZJRH010000126.1:0-3609 GCA_964548215.1 uncultured Nitrospirota bacterium | reverse complement strand
CGTCGCCGGTCTGATGGCCGTAGGTGTCGTTGACCAGTTTGAAATGATCGATGTCGATCAGCAGGCAGCCGAGCGGGATCTTGTAGCGATGGCAGCGGTGAAATTCCTTGTCCAGCGCTTCCTGAAACCGGCGGCGGTTATAGAGCCCGGTAAGTGAATCGGTGATCGCCATCTTTTCGACCTTCTGCAGCAGCTCTTCAAGCTGCAGATTCTTGTTCCGCAGCTCTTCCTGAATGTTGCGCGTGCGCAGGCAGGCGTAGATGCGCGCGTTGAGCTCTTCCCACGAAAATGGCTTGGGCAGATAATCGTCGGCGCCGGTGTGCAGCCCCATGACCCGGTCGCCCACGTCGCCCTTGACCGTCAGCATGATGACCGGGATGCCCCGGCCCTGCATCTTGATCCAGCGGCAGACTTCATGGCCGTCAATGTCGGGCAGGATGACATCCAGAATAACGAGGTCGGGCGACTCGGCGTTGATGAGCTTCAGGCCGCTCACGCCGTCCTTGGCCCAGAGGACTTCGTAACCCAGCAGTTCCAGGTGTTTTTGGATTTCCTCGGCCTGGGTGCGGGTGTCCTCAACCAGTAAAATACGGGCTTTGGCTTTCTTGCGCTTGGTCATGACAGGCTCCCTGACTACGCCTTAATTGAAGCACAGAATATGATCTTGTCAAGAAACGCGGGAGGGGGCGGTCAGGGGTGGGCCTGTCGCGGCCTGGACGCTTCGGCGCACCGTCGGACCAGCTGCGCTGCCTTGCGGAACTACTGAGTTACGCATAAGTAATGGAATGACGCGATCCCATGTGTTCCTCTCTCCTTTGCCCTCTCCCCCCGTCGGGGGGAGAGGGGAGGGTGAGGGGGTGGTGTCACGGGAGCCGTTTCCATTCTTTATGCGTAACTCAGTAGCTGACCACCCCCAGGCTGGGATGGTCAGCGTCGGCCATCCTCGGCTTTCCGCTTCTGGCGGAAACCGCGGCTTTAGGCTTTTAGCGCCTTCCGCTCACGGCCGCTCCAGCCCACCCCTGACCGCTTGGGAAGTGAAAAATAGGGACACGTCCTATTTTCTACGACGAGTAGATGCCCCCGCGCAAGCGCGGGGGAGTCTACCACTCAGTCGCTTCTTGTGAACTCCACTACATCAGCAGTTATGGTTAAGACATACTGGCCAAGGACAAATAAACACAAAGATGATAAATCGATTGTCACATTAGCCAGCGCACGTGCTTTCTGCTCAGAGGGGAACCCAGTTTTGGCATAGAGATCTTTTTTCGCCTCAGCCATTGACGGAGCGCCCAGCGGGAGGAGAACAGGCCCGCCCGGCAAACAAATGAATCCTCCACCATATGATTGGCCCTTGGCCCCTACTTGGACAACCCGAAAATTATCTTGCGTCAGAGCTGTGGTCGGAATGAACTGCCCGGCTGATACACAGCCAGTGAGCAACATACCCGCCCCAACAAGTGCCAATACTTTTACGCTGTAATTCATAGTTCCTCCGCGCTTGATTACATGTTCGTAGTGAACCGCTCCCTGGGCTAAAGCCCAGGGCTTCGGCCATGCTGACATGCTCTGTAGCCACTGGCACGTACTCGGGCGCAGGCTTCCTTCTATGGCAGAGCATGTCGAAAACCCCCTCCGCCCCGCAAGGCATCGGGGCTCCGGGCAGGGCTTCATCCCCAGCCTTAAAAGGCTGGGGTTTTCGCCCAAGGGTTATAATAATAGCAGGGACACGTCCCATTTTAAACCGTCGATCGGTGATCCTGCGCTTTGCTCAGACGTGGGCGCCCGCGGGGGCGATGGGCGATGTTTCGACCAAGAATGCCGCCAAGCTTTTCGGCAAATTCACCTGTACCCAACGGTCTTCCCGATCGAGTCTGCTTGCGAATTGCATCGATCTTAGCTGGCGGTAACTCCTGCATGAGCGCTCTATACGCTTTTATCTCCCCTTGATCGAACAGCGCTTCACCCAGCACGGGATCAGCGGCACCCAGGAGGTGGGCCGCCGCGCTGGAATAGGGGTATTCCTCTGCACGGGTAGCCAGCCTTGCTCTGATGGGGTTTTGTTCAATGTAGCAGCTCACAGCCCAAAGATATCGCTCCTCCTCAACCACGGAGGAGTGATAGCGGCTCTCCCAGAGTCGACCCGTTTGCCCATATTTACGATTGAAGGCTTGCGTATAGCACAGTGCGATCCCTTGCATCATCTTCGGTAAATTGCTGGATTGGCCAGGGCGAACGAGCAAATGGGTATGATTGCTCATCAAGCAGTAAGCCAAAACCGACACCGACTGCTTCTGTGCATATCGCGCGAGCAACGCAAGATAGCTCTGCCGGTCAGCGTGATCTAAAAATACGTCGCGACGGTTGTTGCCTCGCTGAACGAGATGGTGAGGATAGGACGGCCCAATGATTCTGGCAAGACGCAGCATGGCGCATCATGCCATGACGAGCAACCACTGTCAAAAAAATGGGACGTGTCCCTATTTTTCTTGCTCGATCGATAATGGCGAGGCTCAGCCGGGGGTGGTGAGGAGTGCCCTCTCGGAGGCCACCACCTCAAATGGCTCTTATCGATGTGGTGGCCGAGAGCGGAGGACCGGCGAGGACCGCAACCGCAGCCGAGTCCGTGCCGACGAACTACCCCTGGCTGGGCCTAATCAAGGGTAAGCAGAGTAGAACTAAGGAAGATCAGCCTGCTTCGTGCACACCACGACGATTACGTCGTTCGGACTCCCCTCCCTACTGCCGACCAACTGCATCGTTGGTGTTTGAACTTTGCCGGTAAGTTTCAAACAAAACTCGTTTAACGGCGTCCCAAAGATCGAGTGCGCAGGAAAACTACTAAAGTGTTTGACATCTAGTTCTACCTCTAGGATATCGAATTTCATCGAATATTTACCGGTGAAGGTATATTGATTGTCTCCCCCAAAAATCTCCCCGCTTTCGAGCGTCACTGTACCCGCTCCGTAAAGCCTCTGGTTGGTT
The DNA here is from genome assembly GCA_964548215.1 of uncultured Nitrospirota bacterium. GTDB lineage: Bacteria > Nitrospirota > Nitrospiria > JACQCE01 > JACQCE01 > JBFMAJ01. Next base: position 627 of record CAZJRH010000126.1, on the reverse strand, counting down.
GAGACAAATTCTACAGACCATAGCCCTTCAACTGACGATGCTGACGTTATCATTGATTCACTCCCCTGTTTTCTTCCCTGCCCCGCACCTTCATACCCACACTCCTCACGAGCACCCACTCGTACTTCCACAATTTAAACACTTGTAGCAGGTGCCGTTGCGGACCATCAGGCCGCCGCATATATCGCAGGGCGGCGCGTCGCCGAACAGATCGCGGGAAATGGCCGGCATCATGGCCGCTTCCGCGGATGCCAACCCGCTGCCGCCGGCGATGGGCGGCGCCGGCAAAATCGTCGCCGCGGGGGCGGCCGTCGCCTGGCCGTTGGTATGTGCATGCCCGCTCCCGTTGCCATTTCCGTTCCCAGCCGGCATTTCCGGCAGCACACCGACCTCGCGCTGTTGCTCGGCCGGCAGAAATTTCAACGCCAGCCAGCGGAAGATATAGTCGATCACCGACTTGGCGATCTTGATCTGCGGGTGTTTGGTGAAACCCGCCGGTTCAAAGCGCATATGGGCGAATTTGAAGACCAGGTCGGCCAGCGGGACGCCGTACTGCAGCGCCAGCGAGATGGCCGTGGCAAAAGCGTCCATCAGGCCGGAGATGGTGCTCCCCTCCTTGGCCACGAC
>CAZJRH010000125.1:0-2017 GCA_964548215.1 uncultured Nitrospirota bacterium | reverse complement strand
CAGGAGTGGAGCGGGCTGTCTAGGGGTTAAGTAGGAAAGGGCGGGTCAAACTGCGTCACTACCGGGTCAAGAGAGTTGCTTTTTTTGGGGGATGCTTTGTATCATTCAGATAATCAACCCTTCCCCGTTGTGCGTCGCGAGGGGATAAGTGTTTCTCTTGGTAAGGAGGCTGCACGATGGGACCGACCAAAGTCATCGCAAAAGGCGACGCGCTCTATGACGTGCAGAGTGGCAAGCTGGTCACGGATGGCCTTCCGACGCGAACGGCGCAGGAAGAGTATGCGAAGCGTCATTATATAGCCTTGCCGGTCATCGATCATGCTGGGCGGTCCTGGCTCTTTGAGGGGCATCGCGTCTATTGCCTGCGTGGGACCAGGTACGAAACGGTGACCGACGAGGTGATCCATGTGGCCCGGTGTCTGGACTGTGGCGGCATGGGAGTGTCGGTCGATGAGGCCACGGTGGAGCGGGATTGCATCCGCTGCACCCAGTGCGGGCATGAATTTGGGGCCCGGCTCGAGATGATGGAGAGTTGATCGCAAGGGGGCAGAGATCCATGCAGCCAACACACGCGAAGCAGCCGCAACACACGCGGGGAAACACGGGGAAGCCTGTCGTGTTGGAGCAGGAGGTGGATCAACTGACCGCCGCCGCGCTCGATGTCCTTGAGGAGGTTGAGGTGGCCTCTCGGGAAGGCACCGCACTCGAAGATATCGAGGGAGCCAAGGTGCTGGCGTCCGGCATGCTGGACAAATATGATGCGCTGATGAAGCGGCTGGATCAAGCTCAGCGGAAGAAACTCCAGCCAACGATGACCAGTATGATCGAACGGATCAAAAAAGGTCTCACGCAACTGAAAGAGGCGCCGGAGTAAATCAGGATCAGGCCCTTCAGCGGCTCCCACCCGGTTGCTCCCTCGGGCGTTTTTATGTGGTTGACAGCTCTGCAAGCCCTGTGTTAGAAAATCTGACGCAAAATTGAGTGATTGTGAGGGGTTCATGTACGCCATTATCGAAACAGGCAGCAAACAATACCGGGTCGAGCCCGGGGCTCCCGTGCAGGTGGAGACACTCGAGGCCGAAGTCGGCGCCGCGGTGACGTTTGACCGGGTGCTGTTGGTGAATCAGGACGGCCGGGTGGCCGTCGGCGCGCCGGTCGTGGCCAATGCGTTGGTCGTCGGCCAGGTGGTCCGCCACGATCGCGGGCCGAAAATCATTGTTTTTAAGAAGAAAAAGCGTAAAAACTATCGCCGCACGCAGGGCCACCGGCAGGGTTTCACGGAAGTGAAGATTACCGAAATCCGGACCGCGTAAGAGAGAGCCGCCATGGCGCATAAAAAAGGACAGGGATCCACCACCAACGGGCGAGACAGCCAGCCGAAATATCTTGGCGTCAAGCGCTACGGCGGCGAAGTGATCAACGCCGGCACGATCATCGTCCGCCAGCGCGGCACCAAGATCCATCCGGGGATCAACGTCGGCTGCGGCAGCGATTTCACCCTCTTTGCCAAAGCTCCCGGGGTCGTCAAATTCGAACCCTACGGCAAGGGTCGCACGCGCGTCAGTGTCTATCCGGTTCCCGTTCCAGCCGTATCGTAGCCAGACCGTCCACATCGCACTGTCTCGTGCGAACCGCTGCACTGCCTGCCGACAGGCAGGCGGTAAGGCAGGCAGGTTCGCCAATCCCGGGTTCCCATGTTTATCGATGAGGCCAGAATTTTTGTCAAAGGCGGCGACGGCGGCAGCGGCTGCTGCAGCTTCCGGCGGGAGGCCTACGTGCCCCGCGGCGGCCCCAACGGCGGCGACGGCGGCGACGGCGGCAGCGTGATCCTGACGGCCGATCCCCAATTGCACACGCTGCTCGACCTGACCTATCAGCAGCACTATGTCGCCAAGCGGGGCGGCCACGGCGAGGGCAAGGATTGCCACGGCCGTAACGGCGTCGATCGTGTGATCGCCCTGCCGATGGGCACGGTGGTCTCCGACGAGGTGACGGGCGAGCCGATCGTCGATCTGGC
>CAZJRH010000124.1:0-5297 GCA_964548215.1 uncultured Nitrospirota bacterium | reverse complement strand
CCGGATCCGCTTTCCTCCCTGCCGGAGGCGCAACTGCCGCCGGCGCCGGATCTTCCAGTGGCGGCCGCCGAATCACAGACTCCGCCCGTCACGGTTCCCGATGCGGCGCCGCCATCACCGGCCACCAACCAGACGCCGTCCAGGGAAGCCACCACGGTCACGGCGATCCAGGTGGTGCCCAACACCACGCCGCTGCAAGTCAAGATTCAAGGCGACGGGACGTTTCATCCGGCGACGATGATGTTGGACGGCCCGCGGCTCGTCATTGACCTGCCAGGAACCTCTTCGAAAGTCACCCGGCCGAAGATCGCGGTCAACGGCCCGCTGCTCCGGCAGATCCGGGTGGGCGAGCATACGACGCCGCAGAAAGTGCGGGTTGTGCTGGATTTGGCCGCGGCCGCGGATTACCAGCTCGATCAACAGGAACATGCGTTGATGGTGACGTTGTCTCCGACCGGCCGTCCGGCGACCCCGGCGGCTGTTGAGCCGGCCCCGTCCGCTCCGTCACAGGCGGTACAAGCGACGGAAAAGAAGGCCTCTGATCATACGGCTGTGGCGTTGCCCACGCCGCCGAAGCGACAGAAGACCGCCAGCGCTCAAATGGAATCGGCGGAGAATGGGAACGGGCCAAACAGGGTTGTGACCGAGCAGAAGAAATTCACCGGCCGGATGATCTCGCTCGATTTCCAAGAGGCCGATTTGGACGACGTCCTGCGGCTCATGGCGGACGTCAGTGGGCTAAATGTTGTGGTGGGCGAGTCTGTCAAGGGCAAGGTGACGGTGAAATTGTTGAATGTGCCGTGGGACCAGGCGTTGGATCTGATTCTGCGCACGAACGGGTTGGGGCAGGTGCGCGAAGGTAATATTTTGCGCATCGACACCCTGGTCAACCTGGCCAAACAACAGGATGACGAGGCCAAGGCCAAGGAATCCTCCATCCGGGCGGAGGATTTGGTCACCCGCGTCATGTACGTGAATTATGCGACCGCCGCGCAATTGGCGGAGACGCTCAGAAAAAATTTGAGCCCCCGCGGCGAGATCATGATCGATGTCCGGACCAACGCGATCATTTTGAAGGATATCGAGTCGAAAGCGGAGGAAGTGACGGCGTTGCTCAAGGTGCTCGATCTGCAGACTCCGCAGGTGTTGATCGAGGCCAGAATCGTCTCGGCCGATTCGAATTTCGCCCGGGACCTTGGAGTGCAGTGGGGCGGTACGTTCAGCGCGACGAGCGGACCCTTTCAGTTCGGCGCGATTACGGGACCGTCCGGAACGGTGGTGGGCGCTCCGACACCGGGTTTTCTTGTCAATCTGCCGGCCAGCGGAGGAGCCGGGCCCCTGGGCAACCTCGGCTTCACGCTCGGACGGTTCACGGGCAATCCCTTTGTGTTGGACCTTCGCCTCTCCGCCGGAGAGAAGCAAGGATTGAGCAAGACCATTTCCTCTCCAAGGATCGCGGTACTGGACAATCAGGAAGCAAAAATTCAGCAGGGAACGTCCATCCCCTATTTATCGACGACGGACAATCAAGTCACAACGATCTTCGTCGATGCGACTCTGCTGCTGGAAGTGACTCCGCACGTGACGCCGGACGGCAGCATCCTGATGAAAGTACGCATCGCGAATGACGAGCCTGGCCCTACAACATCACAAGGCCTTCCGTCAATCAACAAGAAAGATGCGAAAACGAGCATTATGGTGAGGGATGGGGAGACGGCCGTGTTGGGCGGCGTGTTCAAATCCAGCGAGATCAAGAGTGTCAGTGGCGTGCCATTTCTTCAGAAAATTCCAGGGCTCGGGTGGTTATTCAAGCAAGAATCGAAATCTAATTCGACAAACGAATTGCTGGTCTTTCTGACGCCGAAGATCATCAGATAGGGGATCATGCTGCGTTATCTGACAGCGGGCGAATCGCATGGCCAGCAGTTGCTCGCGATCATCGAGGGAGTGCCGGCCGGCGTGACGGTGACCGAGGAGACGATCAACCGCGACATGGCCCGCCGGCAGCGGGGATACGGGCGGGGCGGACGGATGAAGATCGAGCAGGACCGGATCGAAATCGTCTCCGGCGTGCGCAAGGGGCTGACCATGGGCAGCCCGATCGGCTTGCTGCTCAAGAACAAAGACTGGGAGAACTGGAAGGAGATCATGTCGGTGGCGCCGGGAGAGCCGTCAACGGAGCGCGTGGTGACCAAGCCGCGGCCCGGCCACGCCGATTTTGCGGGAGCGATCAAGTATGCCCACACCGATATCCGCAACGTGTTGGAGAAAGCCAGCGCCCGGGAAACGGCGATCAGGGTCGGCGTCGGCGCGGTGGCCAAGCAATTGCTGACGCCATTCGACATGAAGGTGCTGAGCCATACGGTGGAAATCGGCGGGATTGCCGCCTCGCGCGGCGCTTGGACCCCGGAACAATTGTTTCAATCGGCCGAGCAATCGGAGGTGCGATGCGCCGACAAGGCGGCCGAGGCCAAGATGATCGAACGCATCACGGAAGCCAGGGACAAGGGAGATACGCTCGGCGGGGTGTTCGAGGTGGTCGTCACCAACCCCCCGGTCGGCTTGGGCAGCTATGCGCAATGGGATCGCCGTCTGAACGCCCGGCTGGCCTTCGCCTTGATGAGCATCCAGGCCATGAAGGGCGTCGAGGTGGGATTGGGGTTCGAGACCGCGCGGCGCTTCGGCTCGCAAGTCCATGATGAAATTTTCTACGGCGACGAGGCTCCGGCAGGCGCCGCCACACAGGGGAAGTTCTACCGGAAAACCAACAACGCGGGCGGCTTGGAAGGCGGCATCACCAACGGCCAGGACATCGTGCTGCGTGTGGCGATGAAGCCCATCGCAACGTTATATTCGCCGCTGCAGAGCGTGGATATGAAGAGCAAGGAAGCGTTCAAGGCGGCGGTGGAACGATCGGACGTCTGTACCGTGCCGGCCGCCGGCGTCGTCGGCGAGGCCGTCGTGGCGTTTGAAATGGCCGCGGCCATGGTGGAAAAATTCGGCGGCGACAGTCTGGGCGAAATGACGCGGAATTACCGGAATTATATGCAGACGGTTCGGGAGCTTTAAACGCAAGGTTTTGTTGACAATTTGCCAAAAGTACACTACATTTTGGAATGGCGATTCACATTGGAGATAAACACATCGTGTTGGTCGGAATGATGGGAACGGGCAAAACGGCAGTCGGCCAGGCGCTGGCTCGACGTCTGGGGCGGCCGTTTATTGACACGGACCGGCTGGTTGAGGCGCGCGAGGGACGATCCGTCGCCGAGCTGTTCCAGGAGCGTGGAGAGGCCTATTTTCGTGATACGGAGTGCGCGGCGATCCGGGAGGCAACGGACGCATCGCCCTCCGTGATTGCCACCGGCGGCGGCGCGCTGCTGCGGCAGGAGAATCGAGAGGCTCTACGTAAACGGAGTCTGATAATCTGGTTGAAGGCCGACCTTCCTGATCTGGCTCGGCGTGTTGCGAGAGGCGGGGCCAAGCGCCCGATGTTGAAAGGAGCAGGGTCCGAGGAACGATTACGGCAATTGCTGAAAGAACGGGAGCCAGTCTACGCGGAAGCGGACTGGAGCATGGACACAACGGGGAAAAGCGTCACTGATGTGGTGCAGGCCATTCTTCATCGGATCGAAGGCGGCGGGACGATGAAGCAGGAGGGACGATGAAAAAGTTTCTGGTAATGGGAGTGGTGGCCTTGCTGTGCGGACTGGGTGCGGTCAGTTGCGGCAGTGACGCGCCGTTTGATGCAGTCCTCGTCATGCCGACACTGATAGCTCCGAGTGATCAAGCGTGCGATGCGGGTGTCGGATACCCTAATGTCCAAGTAAAAGTGGAAACCGCTGATGGTCTCCCTGTCCCTGGCGCCACGGTCAGCATCACTCCAATTGGTATTGGGGGGGTCACGACCATTTATAGTGATCTGGCCCTCTTAGATCCATTAGCCAGCTCAATTGGGCCCGTATTCTTGGTTCAGATGACCACAGATGATTCGGGCAGCGTGTATGTCAATGTTGGCACGACATTTGGTGGTGCTCCTACGACCACGTTTACCGCCACATTAGGATTTACGGCCACCATATCAGGAGACCAAAAGTCGGTGACTGTGACGTCGAGTGTGAGTTGCTAGCATCGCCTGGATAGAGAAATCACCCTTTGACGGCTGGCAACCGGCTTTTCTTTTCGTTGTGTAACCAGCCGCTGACCATCATCCAAAAACGTTCTTCTTGCCAGAAGCAGGTGGTGTCTGTCCTGCTGTTGCCTTGATAGGTGGGTTATCATCGGCACAGATCATGAATAGCGTGCAAGTCAATCTTCAACAGCGGAGTTATCAGATTATCGTTGGCCGGGGTTCGCTCCGTGATTTTGGGAAAACGATTGCAGCGATTGTTTGTCCTTCACAGGCAACCATTGTGACGGCTGCCCCCATCCAGCGGCGCTATGGCCGAACGGCCCTCAAATCCCTGACCGATGCCGGATTTGAATCGCGCGTGTTAACGGTCTCTGACGGCGAACGTGCAAAGTCACTCCGTTGGGCGGCCTATCTTTACGATAGTCTTATCAACGCGAGGTATGAACGGGGGATGACATTGATCGCCTTGGGGGGCGGCGTTGTCGGCGATCTGGCCGGTTTTGTCGCCTCCACCTATCTTCGAGGGGTCAATTTTGTTCAAGTACCCACCACGCTGGTTGCCCAGGTCGATGCCAGCATCGGCGGCAAGACCGGCGTCAATCATCCCAAAGGCAAAAACCTGATCGGGACTTTTTATCAGCCGAAATTGGTCTTCATTGATGTGGCGACGCTGCGGACGCTCCCGAAGCGGGAGCTGATCGGCGGAATGGCCGAGGTCGTCAAATATGGCGTGATCGCCGATCCCGGCCTGTTTGCATATTTGGAAAAGAATGTCTTGTCATTACTAGCTTGCGAATTGGACGCCGTGGAGCATATTGTGACGCGGTCAGCCCAAATCAAGGCCGACATCGTCAGCAAGGACGAGCGGGAAGCGGGATTGCGGCGGATTCTTAATTACGGGCACACGCTCGGTCATGCCATCGAAACGGCGACCGGCTACGGCCGATTGCACCACGGGGAGGCGATTGCCATTGGAATGGCATTTGCTGCCCGTCTGTCGACCAGGTTGGGACTGTGCGATCAGTCACTGGTTGACCGTCAACACCGGCTGCTTGAACAGCTCGGATTGCCGACCCAATTGCCACCTCGGATCAATCCGAAACGATTGCTAGCGGCGATGGCGTTGGACAAAAAGGTCAAGGGTGGGCAGCTTCATTTTGTCCTG
>CAZJRH010000123.1:0-2615 GCA_964548215.1 uncultured Nitrospirota bacterium | reverse complement strand
GGCTCGCCCGGGCCGCTGGCGTACCGTCTCTACCGACCTTAGAGTCCGGGTCCGCACCCGATCGTCGTCTACTATCACGGCTGCGGCTGGGTGCTCGGCAACCACGACTCTGACGACCCGTTCTGCCGCGACATCTGCGTGCGATCGGATGCCATCGTCATGTCGGTTGACTACCGCCACGCCCCCGAGGCTCGGTTCCCCGCGGCGGTCGACGACGCGTTCGCAGCCGTCCAATGGATCGCCGCGAACTTCGAAGCCCTGGGCGGTGAGCCAGGCAAGCTGGCGGTTTGCGGCTGGAGTGCGGGCGGGAACCTGGCGGCCGTCGTCTGCCAGATGGCCCGCGATGCCGGCGGTCCACGGATCACCGGTCAGGTGCTGGTGACCCCGGTGACCGACTGCGACCTCACGCGCGAGTCGTACGTCGAGAACGCCGACGGGTACTTGCTCACTACCTCGTTGATGGGTTGGTTCTGGGCTCACTATGCCGATCCGGCGGATCGGCAGCATCCCAAGGCATCTCCACTCCGCGCCGACAATCTGACTAACCTTCCCCCTGCGCTCGTCGTGACGTGCGAGTTCGACCCGCTTCGCGACGAAGGAGTGGCGTACGCCGATGCCCTGGCGTCCGCGGGTGTCGACGCTCGCCACATCTCCCTTCGAGGGCAGATCCACACGTCGGTTCCAGCGGTGGACATGATCCTATCGGCTGGCGCAGCGCGAGCGGAGATTGGCGCCGCACTCCGTCGGTTCTTCAGGTGAATCAGGGACGCAGGGCCGAGTTGAGTAGCCGTACTGAGACGCGATGAACAGCCGCTCCAAGCGACCGCGAAGGACACGTCTCGCCTAAGCGGCAAACGTTAGGCTGATGAGGCGCTTTGCGCCTCTGGAGTTTGGACATTTTTTCGCCGGGGGGCAGCACCGTTCGTAGTCCGGCCTTTAGGCGGAATGGTCCCGAATCGCAGCATTCCGCCTAAAGGCGGGTCTACGAACTCTGCGCTGCGAACCAGCGTCAAAGGCGTTTCGTACTCAATACACGGCAGGCTCAACCATGAATGGATCATCCGAAAAACTTCCCACACCGTTTGACGACGGCGAGGTCTACGACCTTCTGCTCGGGGACATCCCGTACGGGTTCGACTTCTACACCGGGCTGGCAAAGGAAGCCAGGGGACCGGTGCTGGATGTCTGTTGCGGTACGGGCCGGATCCTGTTGCCTTGCCTCGAAGCGGGTGTCGACATCGAGGGGCTGGACCTGTTTGCCCCGATGCTCCGCACTCTGCGTCAAAAGTCAGGTGAGTTGGGGCTTTCGCCGCGCCTACATCAGGCCGACATGAGCGACTTCGACCTGCCGCGCCGCTACGCGCTGGTCATGATTCCCTTCAACGCCGTCGGCCACAACATGACGCAAGAGGCACAAATTCGTTGCCTTTCGCTATGCAGGCAGCATTTGTTGCCCGGCGGTCTGCTGGCCTTTGACACGTTCTTCCCATCGCTGGCGATCATCGGCACGCCGCAGAACACGCGCGTGCTTGAAGGCGAAATGCCTCATCCGACGACCGGCCTGCCGATGCGGATGTACGATACTCGCAGTTTCGACCGCGTCGCTCAAGTTCAGCATTCCATCAACGAGTTGGAATTGTTGGGTGCCGATGGCAGCGTGCAGCAGGTCCATCGTTCCGAGATGAGTCTGCGCTACATTTACAAAAACGAAATGGCGCTGCTATTGCGGGCCGCCGGATTTGCCCGTTTCGAGATCTACGGCGATTTCGACCGCCGTCCACTGACCCACGAAGATGATGCGATGATTGTCGAGGCGTGGAAGGACTGAGACCGAACTTCGGAACTGCCACCAATTCCGCTACTTGTCGCTCTTTTGTCAGCTCTTCACCATGAAGTTCGCCGCTAGGCTTTCGCGGTCATCCCATCGTCCCCCAGAAAAACGCGCTTCCGTTGTAGTAGGGCAACCTTTGCAAGATGCGGACCCGTCACCGCGTTGTGGCCGACCTCAACAGGGGCATTCGGCTCCAGTCGTCCTCGAACGGAGTCGAGAAAGTTCTTGACGTGCGTAGCAGAGAGTCCATGTGGCGAGAAATGTCGGGTACTCGAAGACAGCCGAAAACGTGTCAGGCACTTCGGCTCCGATGTGAACATAATTTCCACCCTGACAGACGGCTGAACGCGGCGGCCTACCGTTATTACAGAACCACTGGATGACGTCCATGAGGTGAGTCCCCTGATCGGTCATATGACCGCCGGAGTAATCCCAGAAATTCCGCCAGTGCAGAAATCTAATCTCGTCGAGCGCGCGCCGGCGCTTTGTCGGTCCCTGGAAGCGCTCCCAATCGAGCCTCCCTTCGAGGGTCGCCTTCCGGGGCAATGGCTCCTGATTCCAGTACCACTGTGCTCTCGCAAGTACGATCTCGCCAAGCACACCATCATCGATCAGCTTCTTCGCACCGCGTACGACAGGCGAGCTGCGACGTTGCATTCCGACCTGCACCACCTGCTTCGTGGCACGGACAGCGCGAACCATTTTCGCGCCCTGTTCAATTGAGTGTGAGAAAGGCTTCTCGGTGTAGGCGTCCCTGCCGGACTGAACCGCGTCAATCAGAATC
>CAZJRH010000122.1:0-8168 GCA_964548215.1 uncultured Nitrospirota bacterium | reverse complement strand
CAGCGTGGATGAGGCGCTGGCGTTGATGACCGAGCCCACGAAGCGCGCGCCGGCCTCCGGGGAGACGACGGGGGCATTGCGCGACCGGGCCATTCTGGAGCTGGCCTATTCGACCGGCATCCGGGTGAGTGAATTGGTGGGCGCCGACGGCGCCGATCTGGACACCGGCACGGCGTTTCTGCGGGTGCGGGGCAAAGGCAAGCGGGAGCGGCTGGTGCCGGTCGGCCGCGTGGCCATTGAGACGATCGGCCGCTATCGGGCCGCCCTGCAGCAGGAGGGCCTTACCAAGGAGCGCGCGGGAAGCCCGCTTTTTTTGAATCATCGCGGCGGCCGGTTGAGCGCGCGCAGCGTCGAGCGATTGGTGGCCCGTTACAGTCGATTGGTCAGCGCCAACGGGCCGGTGAGCCCGCATGCGTTGCGCCACAGTTGCGCCACGCATCTGCTGGAGAGCGGCGCCGATCTGCGGTCGATTCAGGAGCTGCTGGGCCATGCGTCGCTGGCGACGACCGAACGGTACACGCACTTGAACGCGGATCGATTGCTGGCGACCTACGATCAGGCCCATCCGCGGGCCAAGCGACGTCACGCATAATGTAGGGGCGGGTTTCAAACCCGCCCTGCCAACGGAGGGCAAGACGATGGAGAAAGCGATCAAGACCGCGGACGTCCTGGTCGAGGCGTTGCCCTACATCCGCGCCTTCGCCGGAAAAACCGTGGTCGTCAAATACGGCGGTAAGGCGATGGTGGATCCTTCGTTGAAGGAGCGCTTTGCCGAGGACATCGCATTGATGAAGTACGTCGGCATGCATCCCGTTATCGTGCACGGCGGCGGGCCGCAGATCAGCGAGATGATGAAGCGGCTGGGCAAAGAGCCGACCTTCGTGCGCGGCATTCGTGTGACCGATGAGGAAACGATCGGCATCGTCGAAATGGTGCTGGGCGGCATGCTCAATCCGGAGATCGTCGCCTTGATCAACCGTCACGGCGGCCGGGCGGTGGGATTGACCGGCAAGGACGGTCCGTTGCTGGTGGCCAGGCCATTGCGGGCGTCGGATAAGACATCCGGGGTGGATCTGGGATTGGTCGGCGAAATCGACGGCGTGGATCCCGGCGTGCTGCGCGGCCTGGAGGAGGCGCGCTTCATCCCGGTCATCGCGCCGATCGCCGGCGGTATCGATGGCAAAACCTATAACGTCAACGCCGACAGCGCGGCGGGCGCCATTGCCGCGTCGTTGCGGGCGGAAAAATTGCTGGTGCTGACTGACGTGGCCGGGATTTTGGACGGCAAGGAGCGCCTGATTCCGACCATCACCAAAAAGGAAGCGCAGCAATTGATCCGCAAAGGGACGATTTCCAGCGGCATGATTCCCAAAGTGCAGGCCTGCCTCGATGCGCTCGAGGGCGGGGTGACCAAGGCCCACATCATCGACGGCCGCGTGCCTCACGCGCTGCTGCTGGAGTTGTTTACCGACAAGGGTATTGGTACCGAGATTGTGATATAGTTTCGCGCACTATGCCGGGATGGCGGAACTGGCAGACGCACGAGACTCAAAATCTCGCGGGGCCTAGCTCCGTGGGGGTTCGACTCCCCCTCCCGGCACTTTTTCCTGGCCGTGAAGCCAGGAAAAAGTGGGCCGAGCGAAGCGAGGACCAAAGATTTTGGTTTAAAAATCCATGCACGAAACTGAAGCGGTAAAAATCGATCAAGAACTCGACCTCCGCGGCGTAGTGTGTCCCTACAACTACGTCAAAACCAAGCTCAAGCTCGAGGAAATGGATATCGGCCAGGTGCTGCGGGTGACGATCGACGACGGCGAGCCGGTCAGGAATGTGCCCCGCAGCGTGACCGACGAAGGGCATCACGTCTTAAAGATCGAACCCCATGAGGGTCATCATCGGGTGACGATTCGTAAGTGCGAGACGTAAAAATAGGACAGATTTATTTTTGACTGTTTCAAGTTTGAAAAATAAATCTGTCCTATTTTTGTGTGAAACTTAGCGATTCCCTTCGACCACCACCGTAATCTCGCCCTTTACCGTGCGTCCCTTCAGTTTCTCCGCCACCTCGCTGAGTTTGCCCCGCATCATTTCTTCGTGAAGCTTTGTCAGCTCCCGGCCGATGGCCACGCGCCGATCGCCGAGCGTTTGCTGCAACTCGTCCAAGAGCCGCGCGATCCGGTGGGGCGATTCAAAAAAGATCAGCGTTTCCCGCAGTGGGGCCAGTTGCTCCAAGCGCCGCTGCCGCGCGCCGCTTTTGCGCGGCAGAAAACCGGCGAAGAGAAAGGCATCGGTCGGCAGGCCGGAGGCGGCCAACGCCGCCAGCGATGCGGAGGGGCCGGGCACGGGACTCACCGTGATGCCCGCGGCGATGCACCCGTTGATCAGGTAATAGCCGGGGTCGGAGATCGTCGGCGTGCCGGCGTCCGAGACCAGCGCCATCGACTGACCCTGGCGCAGCCGCTCGATCAGCACCGGCGCTTTTTCTTCTTTGTTGTGGTCGTGATAGCTGGTCAACGGCGTATGAATATCGTAGCGGGCCAGCAGTTGCTGGGTGTGACGGGTGTCCTCGGCGGCGATCAGTTGCACTTCGGCGAGTAAACGCCGGGCCCGTACGGTCAGATCCTCCAGATTGCCGATCGGCGTACTGACGAGATAGAGCGTGCCGCTGGGCCCAGCCATGAGGGGTGTTATCTTAGCACGACCGTCGCCGGTTTGTGCTGATGAGGACCTTTTGCTATACTTACCGCCGTTGATCGGTCATTCTTCACCATGATGGGGAGGTTTCTATGCATCTGTGCATGATCGGCGCCGGGTATGTCGGTCTGGTCAGCGGCGCCTGTTTTGCGGAGTTCGGTCTGAAAGTCACCTGCGTCGACAAGGTCGACGCGCGGATCAACGCCCTCCGGCAGGGCAAGCTCCATTTTTATGAGCCCGGGCTGACCGAGCTGGTGCAGAAAAACCTGCGCGAGGGACGGCTCGATTTCACGACCGATCTGGGCAAGGCGGTCGAATCCTCATTGGTGGTCTTCATCGCCGTCGGCACGCCGCCGCGCGGGGACGGCAGCGCCGACCTGACCGCCGTCGAGGCCGTGGGCGAGGAGATCGCCGCCCACCTGAACGACTACAAAGTGATCGTGACGAAGAGCACGGTGCCGGTCGGCACCGGCGACCGCTTGCGCAAGATCATCGGCAAGAAAAAACCCGAAGGCGTGGCGTTCGACATCGCCTCCAATCCGGAGTTTTTGCGCGAAGGCTCGGCGATCGAGGATTTCTTCCGGCCCAACCGGGTGATCATCGGGGCGGAAAGCCAGCAGGCGATCGCCATCCTGCGCGATCTCTACCGGCCGCTCTATCTGATCGAAACGCCGGTCCTGCTGACCAACATCGCCACGGCCGAATTGATCAAATATGCCTCCAACACGTTTTTGGCGACGAAGATCAGCTTCATCAACGAACTGGCCAATTTGTGCGAGCCGCTGGGTGTGGATGTGCATCAGGTGGCCAAGGGCATGGGATTGGACGGCCGGATCGGCTCGAAGTTCCTGCACCCCGGACCGGGGTTTGGCGGCTCCTGCCTGCCCAAGGACAGCCAGGCGCTGATCAAGATCGCCGAGGAGAATGGCATCCAACTGCGGGTGCTCTCGGCCGTCGTCGAGGCGAACCAGGCCCAGCAACAGCGGATGGTGGAGAAGATTCGTTCGATGGTCGGCCCGCTGGAGGGCAAGACGATCGCGATCCTGGGACTGTCGTTCAAGCCCAACACCAACGATTTGCGGGAATCGCCCGCGCTCTGGATCATCGGCCAGTTGCTGAAGGAAGGCGCCAAGGTTCGGGCCTACGATCCGGCGGCGATGGAGGACGCGAAGGCGGTCTTCCCGCCGGGAAAAATCGACTATGCCCAGGACGCCTATGAGGCCGCCACGGGGAGCGATGCCGTCGTCCTGGTGACGGAATGGAACCAATTCCGGAATCTGGAGCTGGACCGGCTCAAAGGGGTGATGCGCCAACCCAATTTTCTGGATTGCCGCAATTGTTACGAGTCGGAGCGGGTGACGAAGCTGGGTTTCCGGTACGACAGCGTCGGCCGGGACGGCCGGTCATCGAAGCCGGTGGGCAAGCCGGCCGGAAAATCCTAGGCGGGGAGCTTGCCTCGAAAGACGCTGATCCCGTTCAGCGCGCCGAACCAGCGGTGGCCGGCTATGATTTTGGTTTCACGTGGCAGCGATTGCAGGCGGAAATCGGGAAGGCCACCCGGCCGTGGCAGCGGCCGCAAAATTCTCCGTTGACGATTTTCACCATCGAAATGGGGTTGGCGCCCCGCTTCATGACGAAGATGCTGGGATGGCAATTGCCGCAATCCAGCCAGTAGGTGTGGGGAAAATGAGGAAAGACGACGTTCGGCATGGCGCCGACCGCCGGAATTTCGATGTCGAAGTTGAAGGGAGGCATCGGCGGTTTCGCGGGGTCGAGCGATTCCTTGGGATGCACGACGTTGTCCTTGAACGCCTTGACCCAGTCGATGTTGCCTTCGTAATCCACCGGGAAGTTCTTCATGATGACGTTCGGGTCCCGGTTTTCCTTCGCGAACGGGGCGAACGGCTCGGGCAGCGTCGTCGGATCCTCGGCGTCGTCCATTTGCGTGGGGACCACCGAGGAGACGGCGCGCGCGGGCGCGGTGGCCGCCGGCTGCGCGGCGCCGGGTTCCGATTTCTTGAAGAGGCCGCAGGAATAGAGGCCGATCAGACTGACGGCCGCCAACGCGAGCGCACCGCCCAGACTCTGCAGACGCCGCCGCGTCATCTGACCCCCAGCAACGGCCCGGTCGTCAGGCCGGGCTGGCCGGAGTGGCATCGCGCGCACTGGACCGGCTTCCACGCAATCGTGCCGTCATGGCACTTGCCGCAGAACTGGCCGTTGATGATCTTGTTCATGTCGATGTCGTTGGAGCCGGACCGCATTTCAAAAATGGCGGGATGACAGACCTTGCATTTGAACTCGATGCGGTGAATCCAGTGGGGGAAGACGACCGGCGGCATCCCCCGCTTCTCCGCCTTGCTGTTGAGCACCATGTCCGCGTAGAAGCCGGCGATGGTCGGCCCGGTGGCCACCAACAGCAGCCCTCCGACAAGGAGGCCCATGATAAGCAGCAGATGCGTTATGGAACGTGGCGACATGCCCCCTGCCGTCTGGATCGAGTCAAAAAGCATCGTTGTCGTAACACAGGCGAAACAATTTGTCAATGGGGGATGGGGAATGCTCCGACGCTGTTGACTTGGCGCCGGCAACTTTTTACAATAGGCGAACGCTGTGAAGTCCATCCTGTTTGATGGTTGCCGACCGCGGCCTCTGGACCAATCAAAAAATGGGGACAGATTTTATTTTGACCGGCGCTCCCGGCAACTCGTGATGCAATTTTCAAAAATAAATCTGTCCCCATTTTTTCTGCTGGGCCTGCTCGTGCTGGGCGGCATCGGCTGCGAGCGAAGCGCGCCAGCCACGCCGCCGCTGGAACTGCGGCCCGTCCCCCCGCGGCTGCCCAACTACGTGCTCCATTCCACGTTTGATACCGGCCCCGGCACCTACGTGCGCGCCCTGAAACTGGACGGCTCCACCCTCTGGGTCGGCACCTCCCGGGGCATTGTGGCCGTCGATCATGCCTCGGGCAACCTGTTGCAGACCTATACCCGCGCCAGCGTCAACAACCGGATGGCGAGCGATTATATTTTCACCATCAACATCGCCCCCGACGGCGTTAAATGGTTCGGCACTAACAACGGCGGGCTGGTGGAGTTCAACCCGTCGGCCGAGACCGACCGCCAATGGAGAAATTATCTGCCCGCGCACGGCCTGGCCGATTTTTGGGTCTATGACATCGGTTTTCAGACCGACGGCACAATGTGGGTGGGTACGTGGGACGGCGTCAGCCGCTACGATGCCCGCGCGCCGGAGGGGCAGCGGTTTACCAATTATAATGAAAAGGACGGCCTGGCGAATCGATGGGTCTATGGCGTGGCGGTCGATCGTGATCAGTCGCTCTGGTTCGGCACGGAAGAGGGCGTCAGCCGGTTCGATCCGGCGGCCCCGTCGGGCCGGCAATGGCGGACGTGGCGCCACGAGGACGGGCTGGGCGCGCCCAATGCCCTGGCGTTGAAGCGCAGCGCCAACACCGGCATGGGCACCCTGCCTGCCCCTGCCCGTCCGGCAGGCGGGGGCCAGGCAGGCATCACGAAGGACCCGGCCTATCCGACCCGGCATGATTTGAGCGTGCTGGATGACGGCGGGCACGAGACTTATAATGAGAATTACGTCTTTTCTCTCGCGGTCGACCGCGACGGCGTCAAATGGATCGGCACCTGGGGCGGGGGCTTGAGCCGCTTTGACGGCAGCAGTTGGCGCAACTACACGACGGCCGACGGCCTGGCCGGCAATATCGTCTATGCGATCGAAATCGATGAGCGCGGCCTCCTGTGGCTCGGCACCAACCACGGCCTCTCCAGGTTCGATCCGACCGCCCCGGCGGGACAGCAATGGAAAACGTGGAGCGTGGCCGACGGGTTGCTGGGTGAAGATGTCTATGCCATCGCGCTGGCGGGCACCACCGTCTGGCTGGGCCAGAAGGGCGGGGTGGTCGAGTTTCGGCCGGAACGAGGCACACAGCATTTTGAGGGATAAATAGGGACACGTCCCAATTTCCTTCGGTCAGTGTCAACCAGTGAGCGCTGACTTGGCAAAATTGGGACGTGTCCCTATTTTTCCCTTGACTTCATAAGGGCGTACTGTTATGAGTGAGGGGCTTGAGCAGGCAGGAATTTCCGTATAACAATGCGCTCTTCCCGCAATCAGAAAAGCTGTAAATTCAGAACCTTCGGCGCGTGAATAGAGGGAGCGCCATCCTTGACAAGCATCTGGCCCGTTCTATACTGGGAAGCAACCGGGGTTGTGTGGTACGCGCAGTCCACTGACGTTTGTGTTCGCACGAGAACGCGGAGCAGACATGCCCAACGGGCGGAGGGCGCCTCATCCTTGTATGAAAGCCATTGCGATCATCCCCGCGGTTCTTTTTGCGGGGGTGATGTTGTTGGCCGTCTCCGCCATGGGCAATTCCATCCTGGGCTCCCGGCACGATCTGAGCTTTTTCAACATGCGCGGGTATGGGACCGAAACCGGCCCCATGACCGGCGCCACCTTCAATGACTATCGCAATGCCTGCGTCTATTGCCACACCCCGCACAACGGCAGCCTGGAAGCCCCGATGTGGAACCGGCAGATGCCCGGCGCCGTCATCAGCAGCGGCAACGGGAGCAACGGGAACGGCAACGGAAATGACCATGGCAACGGCAACGGCCGGGTGATGGAGTATCAGGTCTACGACAGCGCGCATCTGGACTCCAAGGCGAAAAACGGGCCGGACGGCATTTCACTGGCCTGCCTCTCATGCCATGACGGCACGGTGGCGGTGGACTCCGTGGTGAACAAGCCGCAATTCCATGAATGGACCGACGCGGGCACGCACTACCGGATGAGCGCCGACGGCTCCGTGGGCAGCGATTCGTGCGGCAAATGCCACAATCGGCAGGCCGGCGCCTACGGCGGCATCGGCGGCGCGCATGACGCCACGATCCGCTATCTGTCGCAGGATATGCGCGACGATCATCCCGTCTCCATGTCCTTTCCGACGTTCGACCAGGACCCCGGGTTCAATCAGCCGATGATGATCAAGCTTGACGGCGGACGGGAATTCATGAACGGCGTGCAGACCTTTGCCGGGGACAAGGTGCAGTGCGCGTCATGCCACGACCCGCACGATCCGGACGAAAACAATGTCGAAGGACGGGCTCCGTTTCTTCGCGCCTCCAACAGGAGCAGCGCCCTATGCCTCACGTGCCATCAAAAATAGTCGTTTCAGTTCTTGCCGTCGCGCTGCTGGCCGGTTGCGCCTCCACCGCCCCGCCGGTCCAGGAGATCGTCTGGCCGCCGCCGCCCGATCCGCCCCGAATCAAATATGTGAAGAGCATTTCCTCGCAGCTCGATATTGAAAAACCATCGTTCTTTCGGACCGTGAAAGAATTGCTGCTGGGGGCGGAGCCGAAGGCCCGGATGGGCAAGCCCTATGCGCTGGCCGTCGATGCCAGGGGCCGGCTGCTGGTGGCCGACAGCGCCTGGGGCAA
>CAZJRH010000121.1:0-3144 GCA_964548215.1 uncultured Nitrospirota bacterium | reverse complement strand
GCCAGCGATTGCTCGACCGGGCGAGGCTGGCCAAGGCGCCGTTGCTGGAATTGTCGGACAAGGTTTTTTCCTCGTTGAAGGAAACCAAGACATCACAAGGCGCCATCGCGCTCTTTCGTTGCCCGTCATGGTCCGAGCCCTGGGAAACACCGCTTGGTTCGGGTCTGGTGGTGGTCGCCTGTCAGATTCGCGATCCCGGCAATTTAGGGACGATGCTGCGGATCAGCGAAGCGGCCGGCGCGCGCGGATTGCTGGCGGCGAAGGGCACGGTCGACCCCTATCATCCGAAGGCGGTGCGGGCCAGCATGGGCAGCCTGTTCCGGTTGCCCGTGGTGATGGCTGACGATATAGCGGCGACCTTCGCCGCCGAGCGGCTTGGCTCCGCGCAAATTGTGGCGGCGGTCGCCCGTGGGGGGCTGGCGCCCGCGGCGATCGATCTGACGCGTCCGACCTTTCTGCTGATCGGCCATGAGACGGAAGGTGTTCCAGAGGAGTGGCTGCCGCCGACGGCGATTCGAACGACGATTCCCATGGCCAAGGCGGTCGAATCGCTCAACGCGGCCATCGCCGCAAGCATGCTGTTGTATGAAGTGATCAGGCAGCGCACTACTCGATTTTCGCCCACTCCTCCCTCTCCCCCCTTGAGGGGGAGAGGGTAGGGTGAGGGGGGACCTTGGGCGGAACGCCGATTCAACTCTCCTCAGCGGTTCGCGCGCTGCGGCGGCGCGATCCGGTCTTGCGCCGGATCATGAAACAAATCGGTCCCTGTCTGCTCCGTCCCCAACGCCACTACTTTTGGGCGCTCGCCGAGGCGATCGTTTCGCAGCAATTGTCCGTGGCGGCGGCCGCCACGATTTTCGGGCGGCTGCGGGCGTTGTATCCTCCGCGTCGCGAACCGCGCCCCTCGGATCTGCTGGCCACGCCGGATCGCCGGCTGCGGGCGGTCGGCTTATCGAGACAAAAGGTGGCCTACTTGAAGGGGCTTTCGGAGGCCTCCCTGAACGGCCATCTGCCCTGGCGCCGTTTTCACCGGATGAGCAATGAGGAAGTGATCGAGTCGTTGACCGCGCTGCATGGGGTCGGCCGCTGGACGGCCGAGATGTTTTTGATCTTTGTGCTGGTGCGACTCGATGTCTTTCCGGTCGGCGATCTGGGATTGCAGAAAGCCATCCAGCAGGCCTATCGGTTGCGGCGTTTGCCGTCTGAAGCGACGATGCTTCGCCTGGCCCGGCGCTGGGAACCCTACCGCACGGTGGCCACCTGGTATCTGTGGGCCAGCCGGGATGGCAAGCCGGTTGTCTACGGAAATTAGGGTCAGGAGAATTAGGGTCAGAGAACAATTTTTCTTGACATGAGTGGGGTAAATCATTAGGGTGGCGGCAAGCGAGTAACATTCAGCAAGGATCGTCCCATGCCACGAACGACGCGCGTCGTTATTCCGGCCTATCCGCACCACATCATCCAACGCGGGAACAATCGGCAAGCAACCTTTTTCGCTGAGGCTGATTACCGCTATTATCTGGAATGTCTGAGGCAGGCCAAGAAGAAATGCCGCTGCCGGGTCTATGCCTACGTGCTGATGACCAACCATGTCCATCTATTGGTCGAGCCGGCCGGCACGGGCGATCTCGGTGAGTTCATGCAGAGCGTCGGTCGTCGATATGTTCGCTATATCAACGAAACGTACCAGCGTAGCGGGACATTATGGGAGGGACGATATAAGAGCGCCATTGTCGATCGGGACGAATATCTGCTCAGGTGCAGTCGGTATATCGAGTTAAACCCTGTGAGAGCCGGGCTTGTTCAGCATCCGGCGGATTATCGTTGGAGTAGTTATCGGTGTCGGGCATTGGGGGAGTTTGACGGGCTGCTGGATGAAGATCCGTGGTATCAGGGGTTAGCAAATAATGTGAGTGGACGGCAGCGGGTCTATCGGGAATGGATGACGAGCAGCATTGCAGAGAGCGAATGGGTACAGATTCGGGACGCGACACGGAAGGGACGCGTCATTGGGCGGGAGGAATTTCGGAGAGAAATTGAAGCAATGTCGGGGCGGCGAGTGGCGGGAAAGCCAGGGCGTCCGAGAAAAGAGCGATCAACGACGGTGGAAAATGTTCTCTGACCCCAATTGTTGATAAATCACTGCACAAACGGATCCGGGGCATCCTTGATGCCAATGTAAAGACCTGACCCCAGGCATAGCCAGTCGGCGACAATGGAAAATGTTCTCTGACCCCAATTGTTACAGGAAGTACAGGAAGGGGTTGTGCATGAAGATACAGTATAGCGTAATAGTGGTGTTGTTGGTCCTAGTGATCAACGGGTGTGCGACGGTTGGGCGGCCAATCGATCCAGCGAGTATGGACAAGATCAAACCAGGTGAGACCACAAAAACGCAAATCCTTCAATGGTTCGGCAAACCAGATGGAGTGACGCGGTTATCGACCGGCGAGGTCTGGTTTACCTACACCTATGTTAAGGCCACTACGAACCCTGCTGCGTTCATCCCAATCATTGGCCTATTTTTCATGGGAACGGACACAGAGTCTCAGTCGTTAGTCGTGATGTTTGGGCCTGACGAAGTTGTAAAAAACGTATCCTCCAATGCGATGGATATGCAGACTGGTGTCAATGCCAGTGGCAAACGAGAGTTGCCTGACGAGGCACAACCCGTCCTTGATAAATAAATGTTCTCTGACCCTGTTTTTCATCGTTTGAGAATTGGGAGAATCGGTTGCTATAATGGCCTACCATGACTGAGTATGCCGCCATAGCCGAAGCTATTGCGAAACAGGCCAAGGCCGCTTCGCGCGTCATGGCGCAGTTGTCCGCCGGCGTCAAGACGCAGGCGCTCGAGCGGATGGCCGCCGCCCTGAACGACGCGGCGGGGACGATTCAGGCCGCCAACGCGCAAGATGTGGCGGCCGCGAAGAAGACGGGCCTGAGCGCGGCGCTGATCGATCGTTTGACCCTGACGCCCAAACGGCTGGGTGAAATGGCGGCGGGCCTGCGAGAAGTCGCGGCGCAGCCCGATCCGGTGGGCGAGATCGAGCGGATGCGGGTGCGGCCCAACGGCATGCGGGTCGGCCGGATGAAGGTGCCGCTGGGGGTGATCGGCGTAATCTATGAATCCCGGCCCAACGT
>CAZJRH010000120.1:0-3759 GCA_964548215.1 uncultured Nitrospirota bacterium | reverse complement strand
TCATCGTGGCGCCGCTGACCCTGCTGCTCATCGGCGTGCTGCTCTATCTCAGTTTCAAGTCCGTAGGCAGCACACTCATCGTGTTGTTGTCCATCCCATTCGCCATGGTGGGAAGCGTGCTGTCGCTGGCCTTCCTGGGCTACCATCTCAGCGTCGCGGTCTGGGTCGGGATCATCGCCCTGGCCGGCGTCGCGGCGGAAACCGGGATTGTGATGATCATTTACTTGGATGAAGCCTGCCGGCGGCGACGGGAGGAGGGGCGGCTTCAGAGCCACGCCGATCTGCTTGAGGCCGTGATTGAAGGCGCGGTGCTCCGAGTGCGGCCCAAGATCATGACGGTGTCGGCGATTATCTTCGGGCTGCTGCCCATTATGTGGAGCCATGGCGCCGGCGCCGATGTCATGAAACGGATCGCGGCCCCGATGATCGGCGGCATGGTGACCACCACGCTGCTCACGCTTTTTGTGATACCGGCGGTCTATCTGATGTGGCAGGGATGGCGGCAACGCCGGCATGGTAGGGAGGAGAAAGTTCCCTCATAAATGGTGCTTTTAAAGTGGGCAGCCTTCAACCCAACGAGACGAGGCCGGAGTTCTTGACAGTGATCTTCTGGATTTCATACAATGCCGCGCTCATGGCCCAATCAAAATTTACCGGGTTCCGCAGAATGTTGTCTCCTGTATTTGTATTGCTGATTCTCAGCCTGCCTTTTTATCATCTGCATCCTCCTGTTGTCCATGCCGATTCGTTCAGTGAACACAATCATCCGGCCGTGGTCCACACCATTTTTTCGATGGGGAATGAGAGTCGGCAACCTCCCCCAGCCGACGCTTTGCATGCTGAAGATGTCGTAGAGCTGTCCAAGACGACGATTGAGTGGAGCCTGTTTTCCCATCGTCTGTCCATAGAATCCGCGTCTGTCGGTTCCACGGTTTTGTGGATTGTTGTGGCTCCTTTTCCGCTGTATGCTCCAGAAGGCACTGCCCTCCAAGGAGACGAACCAGTTTTTCGATTCACCCACTGGATTCGTACGCTCCCGCCCGCCCGCGCTCCACCCCAGCGTCTCTTTTCATAATCAAACCTGAAGTATTTTCCAGCGCGCGCGTCGTTTTCGTCGCAACGCTGTGAGTCCGAATCGCTTCCGTGTGTGCCGTTAGGCGGTTCTGATTCTGTAAGGGGGATGTTTGTGGAGGGAGTTATGTCAGATCCTATTGCTGTAGGGGCCCGGAACGATCGCTGCGCGGTTGTGATCGGGCTCCTGTTTGCCTGTGTCGCGCTGACGCCGGCCCTAGCCCAGTCTCAGGAGGTGTGGACGCTGGAGCGCAGCATCCGGCGTGTGTTGGAAATCGCGCCGGAGGCGGAAGCCGCTCGGGCCGAAGTCACGGGACGACAGGGCGCGCTCTCGCAGGCCGGGGTCTGGCCAAATCCTGAAATAGAACTGCGCGGTGATGACAAAATCGGTAAGGATGCGGGCGCCGGTGGTTATGACGTCACCCAGTTTGTCTTCAGTCAGCCGTTGCCGTTGAGCGGCCGGTTGGGTGCTCTGCGTGATGTGGCCAGGGCGGAGCTTGGGAGCGCTCAAGCCGAGCGCTTGTATGAGAATCTCTTGCTGGAAGCGCAGGTGTCACAGCGTTTCCATGCCTTGCAATTGGCAGCGGCGAATCTGCGCTTGGCGGAGCAGCGCCTGCAACTCGCTCACGAATTGCAACAGGCGGGACGCCGGCGTGAGCAGGCCGGCGATATCGCCAGGTTGGAACGCCTGCGTCTGGATCTCATCCGCGAATCAGCGCAGCAAATTCTTGACAGGGCGGAAGGCGAGTACCATGAGGCTCTGAGCCAGTTTCGTGCCCATCTGATGTTGCCGACGGAAATGGTTCCGGACCTGGTTCCTCTTGAACCCTTTTCTCCCATTCCCGTATTGGAAGCCTTGCAGGCTGGATTGCCCCAACATCCGGCGCTATTTGCAGCACAACATCGCCTGACGGCCTCACGCGCGGGCGTGGATGTGGCGCGAAAAGAACGTCTGCCTGATCCGGTCCTGAGCCTGTATCGTGAGCGCGATTTTCTGAATGGACGCCGGCAGGACGTCAACGGCATCGGCCTCGCCATCACGGTGCCGCTCTGGGATCGTAAGAGTGGGCGCCTTCGTGAAGCCCGGGCCCAGGTCGATCAGACGTTCGCCAGGATACAGGTCTTGGAGCGTGATCTGGCCAGCGGCCTCACGCAAAACCATCTGCACCTGACCCATTTGGTCAAACAGGGCGAACATTACCGCAGCCGGGTCTTCGAACCCGCGCAGACGGTATTTGAGTTGACTCGCAAGGCTTATGCCGCCGGCGAGGTGGAGATTCTCGCCCTGATCGACGCCAACAATACCTATTTCGATGCCCACGAACGCTACCTGGAATTGCTGCAAGAGGCATGGCTGGAGGCCGCGGAGCTCCGGCTGGCTGCAGGGAGTTCTTTCGTAGCCACAACAGAGGATGCCAATCATGAATAACATTCGATGGCCAGTCATCGTAGTATTGTTCATCCTGACGCCGGCGTTGGCCCAGGCCGCGCAACTTGAACTCACGAAGGAGCAACTGGCCAGCGTCAATCTGGCAACCGCCACCGTGTCCACCCGCGAAAGTCACACGCAGTTGAAGCTGAACGGCGTCCTCACCGCCGACCAGCGCAAGACCCACCGGGTCGCGCCGGTGGTGGACGGCATGGTGACCGAGTTGCAGGTCGTCGCGCACGAACGCGTCCGCAAAGGGCAGGTACTGGCCCGGCTGCGCAGCCACAGTCTGGGCCAGGCCCAGGCCGATTACCTGGAGGCCCTGGCTCGCTTTGATCTGGCCCAGGCCGAACGCACCCGGATCGAAGGCCTATGGAAGGATGGCGTGGTCGCGGAGAGCCGCTGGCTCACGGTGGACAGCGAATACAAAAGCGCCCGCGCCGCCCTGGATGTCCGCCGCCGCTTGCTGTCGCTTGCAGGGCTGTCCGATGAGCAGATCGGGCAACTGGCGGACCAACCGGACCGGCTGGCGGTGTTTGACCTGATCAGTCCCATCGACGGTCTGGTGACAGGCGTTGAGATCGAGTCCGGTCAATTGCTGTCCGCCGGGCAAATTGCCTTCCACGTGGACGATCTCAGTACGCTGTGGGCCATGGTCAAAATCCCGGTCGCCAGTCTGCCGCAAGTCAAAATCGGCGCTGAGGCCGTGATCAGCGTGCTGGCCAGTCCTGGACGGTCGTACCGGGGGAAGCTGGAATCCCTGGGCGGCGAGGTGGATGCTCAAAGCCAGACATTAACCGGGCGCATCGTCCTGGGCAATCCGGGCGGGCGGCTGCGTCCCGGCATGTATGCTGAAGTCGATTTGAACAGCGTCGCCAGCCAGGGGTTAATGGTGCCGGCCAGCGCGGTGTTCCGTGTCGGCGATCAGGCCTATCTATTCAAAGTATTGGGGAGCGGTCGTTTCGAGCCCGTCGCGGTGGAGATCGGCGCCGAAGCGGGTGGATGGGTGCCCATCCGTCGTGGGATCGCTGCGGGTGTTGAGATTGTCAGTGGAGGCGTCGCCGAGCTGAAATCCCACTGGCAGTACCAGGGAGGCGAATAACCCATGATCGCGTCCCTGATCCGTTTTTCCCTGATCCAGCGCCTGATGATTCTCCTGCTGGCCGTCGCGCTGACGATTGGCGGGTTGTGGGCGTTCCGAACCCTTCCGATCGACGCGTTCCCGGACATCGCCGCGCCGCAGGTGTTAGTCATCGTCA
>CAZJRH010000119.1:0-1721 GCA_964548215.1 uncultured Nitrospirota bacterium | reverse complement strand
GCGGCGTTTCGGGGCGTGGCCATCGACATCATCCTGCCGCAACGCAACAACCTGCCCTACGTGGCCTGGGCCACGCGGGCGCTCCTATGGGAGCTCCTGCAGCGCGGCATCCGGATCTCGTACCAGCCGCCGCCGTTTGTGCATAGCAAGTTGCTGCTGGTCGACCGCGTCTATGCGCTCGTGGGCTCCGCCAATCTTGATCCCCGGAGCCTGCGATTGAACTTCGAGTTCAATCTGGAAATCTACGACCATGCGACCGTGGCCGCCATTCAACACCATTTCGAGTCGGTGCGCGCGCGCTCGCGGCCCGACACGCTCGCCGAGGTGGACGGCCGTTCGCTCCCTGTCAAACTGCGGGACGCCGCGGCCAAGCTCTTTGCTCCGTATCTGTGAGCGTGACCGCCGCCCTTAACGCAGGCGGTCGCGGCCATGCGGGGCGGCCAGATCCTGAATCGGGCCGAGGGGCACGATGCGGGCGGGATTAATGTCGTCGTGGGTCATGTAGTAGTGCCGCTTGATGTGATCCATGTTCACCGTCCCGGCAATGCCGTCGATCTGATAGAGATCCTTGAGATACCCGAAGAGGTTGGGATAATCAACGATGCGCCGGAGGTTGCACTTGAAGTGGCCGACGTAGACGGCATCGAACCGGATGAGCGTCACGAACAACCGCCAGTCGGTTTCCACCGGGCGCGGGCCGAAGAGATAGCGTTGCGTGGAGAGGCGCAGCTCCAGCGTATCGAGGGCCTCAAAGAGGCGCCGCACCGCGCTCTCGTAGGCCGGCTGGGTGGTGGCAAAGCCGGCCCGGTAGACCCCGTTGTTCACCTGCTCGTAGATCAACTCGTTCATCCGATCGATCTCCGGTCGCAGCGCTTCCGGGTAGAGATCGACCGAACTCTTGGTGAAGCGATTGAAAGCGGAATTGAGCATCCGCATCACATCATCATCGGAATTGGTGACGATGCGCCGGCTGGCCGTGTCCCACAGCACCGGCACGGTGACGCGCCCCCGATCGCGCGGATCGGTCGCCGTGTAGGCCTCGCTGAGGAATGTGAAACCGTTGACGGGATCCGGCGACGGACGAAACGCCCACCCGCGCTCGTCGCGAATCGGGTCGACGACCGTCATCCCGATCACCGATTCGAGCTGCTTGAGCGCGCGAACGATGATCGTCCGGTGCGCCCAGGGGCAGGCCCAGGAGACATACAAATGATAGCGGCCGGGCGCAGCGGGAAATCCGGATGAGCCGTCTTCCGTCACCCAAGCCCGGAAGGCATCATCCTGGCGCTGAAACTCCCCCTGCTCCGTCTGTTCCTTGGGAAACTGCGCGTGGACAGTCATGTGCGTCGGGTCTCGGGATTTACGTGCCGACAAAGGTTCCCTGTCGAAGCTCAAGCAACGTCTGCCGGATCTCCTCCTGCGTGTTCATCACGAACGGGCCGTACCGGGCGATCGGCTCCCGCAGCGGCGTGCCGGAGACCAGCAGAAATCGCACCGGGGTCTCGTCCGTGCGCACCCGCACCTCATCGCCGTCGCCCAGCACAACGAGCCGAGGGGCTTCGATCAGGGGGGCGTCCTTTTCGATGGAAAACTTCGCGCCGCCTTCAAACAGATAGGCAAACGCCGAATCACCGCGTTTGATCGGCAGCATCCATTCGGCCCGCGCGGGCACGAGGACATCCATATAGGTCGGATTGGCGGGAATGCCGGTGACCGGCCCG
>CAZJRH010000118.1:0-2576 GCA_964548215.1 uncultured Nitrospirota bacterium | reverse complement strand
CCGGACCAGCCGGCGCGGACGGAAGAGCAACTAAGACTTTCGTGACGCCACCCGCGCAACGACGCCATGGCCGGCCACCTCTCGCTCGACACACGGATCGCCCGTTTTCTCGAAGATTCAACCGCCGACCGGTTTGAATCGCTCGCGCTCGAGACCTTCGCCTACCAATACGCCCACAACTTCCCCTATCGGCAATTCTGCGACCGCCGCCGGCTGACGCCCGAGCAGGCGCTGGAGTGGCGCCGGATTCCCGCGGTGCCGACCTCCGCCTTTAAAGTGGCCGAGCTGACCTGCCGGCCAGGCTATCGTTCGACCACGTTTCTCACCAGCGGCACGACCCGGGGCGTGGAACGGCGCGGCCGCCACCTGGTGGCCGATCTTGGGCTCCCGCATGCGGCGATTCTGTCCAACGCCCAGGCGCATCTCTTTCCCGATCTGGCCCTGGGCGCCGATCGGATGTTGATTCTCTCGCTGACGCCCCCGCCGGCGCTTCGGCCCCATTCGTCGCTGGTCCACATGATCACGCTCCTGATCGAGCGATGGGGCGCGCCCGGCAGCGGCCATCTCGGCACGGCGACCGGCCTTGATGCGGAGCGGCTCTCGGATCTGCTGCGCCACGCCGAGGCGGAAGAGCGGCCCGTTGCCCTGTTAGGCACGACGGCAGCCTTCGCGCTCTTCTTCACCTATTGTGACGCGCAGGCGGCGGCGTGGACATTGCCCGCCGGCAGTCGATTGATGGACACCGGCGGCGGCAAAGGATTGCCGACTGCCGGGATGATCTTTGCCGATCGGCCCGTTTTTCTTGAAACCTGCCGGCGCACCTTCGCTCTTCCGCCCCATGCCGTGGTCAATGAATATGGGATGACCGAACTCTCCTCGCAATTTTATGACGAAGGTTTCGCCGACCGAACGACCACGGACAGCAAAGCGATCCCCCACTGGGTCCGGGTGCGCTCCATTGACCCGCGCACCGATGACGACGTGCCCGCCGGCGCACCGGGATTGTTGCGGCTGTATGATCTGGCCAATCTGCATTCCGTCATGGCGATTCAAACCGACGACATCGGAATGTACTCCACGGACGCCGCCGGCCGGTTTCAGTTGCTCGGTCGCGCCGCCGGCGCCGAACCGCGCGGCTGCTCGCTTGATCCAAGCGCCCGGAGCATGAGCGCACCATGAGCCGGCTGACCCATGACGCGATCGTCCGCGCGCTCGCGGAAGCGGCGGGCCGGTGGCGGAAACCCGCCGATCCCCGCCGGCGGCTGGCCGTTGAGGCCCTCACCGCGCGGACCGGTCTTGCGCCCGCCATGCTGCACGAAGGTTTCGACCATCACTTCGCCGGCTATGAACCGGAGATGCTCGCACAACTGACGGCCGAGGCGTCGGCGGGCGTTGACGGCGCCCAGGCGGCCGGGACCTGCCTTGCCGGCAGGCAGGCGGCCGTCTGGCTGCTGATCGCCGCCGGCAATGTGCCCGGGCTGGCCGTGCCGGATATGGCCGCCGTCCTGCTGTCCGGCTCGGCCTGCCGCGTCCGGCCGTCGTCCAATGATCCGCTGACCCCCGTCCTCTTTTCGGAGACACTGCTCGAACTGGAACCGCGGCTGGCCGATCGACTCTCCGTGGTCCAATGGCCGCGGCACGACGCCGCCGTCACGCACGCGGCGGCCTCCGAGGCCGACGGCGTGATCGCCTCCGGCGATGATGAGACGATCGATGCGATCGCGCCGCACGCCCGTCGGCTGATCGGCTATGGCCACCGGCGAAGCGTCGCGCTGATCGGCGCCGGGGCGTTGGCGGACGCCGACACGATTGCGGATCGGCTGGCCCGCGACGTCTGCTTCTATGAACAGCAGGGCTGCCTGTCGCCGCAGGTGGTCTATGTGGAGGAAGGCGGCGCCGTCGCCCCGGTCGAGTTCGCCCGCCGGCTGGCACGGGCGCTGGAACTTATGGCCAAGCACTGGCCCCCTGCTCCCATTCCACTCGAAGCCGCCGGGGTGATTTTACAATTGCAGGCCGAGCTGGAATTTCAGGAAGCGATCGGCGCGCAGGCGCTGTCGACCAACGGCGGCACCGTGCTCTATGATCCCGATCCGGCGCCCCGCCCGTCGCCTGGTTACCGTACGGTCTGGCTCAAACCTGTCGGACGAATCGATCATGCGCTCGATGCGTTGCAGGCCTGGCAGGGACGCATTGAGTCGGTCGGCATCGCCCTTGCCGGCGAGCGGGTTGATGCCATCCGGCCGCGGCTGGACCGGCTCGGCGTCAACCGACTCTGCGAGATCGGCGCCATGCAAACCCCGCCGCTTCGCTGGCGGCTGATCGATCAGGGACTGCTGCCGCAGTTATTTCGATGGAACGCCGTATGCAGCGCCGCGACCTCCTGAACCACCTGTGCAAAACCTCGCCCGAGCCGATCGGGATCGAGGTGGCCTCGGCGCAGGGCTCGTGGGTCGTCGACACGGCCGGGCGGCGTTACCTCGATTTCATCGCCGGCATCGGCGTGGCCAACGTCGGCCATCGCCATCCCGCCGTCGTCGCCGCCATTCGCGACCAGCTCGACCGCTATCTACACGTCA
>CAZJRH010000117.1:0-1585 GCA_964548215.1 uncultured Nitrospirota bacterium | reverse complement strand
CTTGTTCATCATCGTCGCCGCCTGGCCGGTCGATTTCACGATCAGACTGGAACCATGGAGGTGGAAACTGACCGGATCGCCGTCTTCGTCAATCTCAATGGTGCCGTCCGCCTGGAGTTCTCCGAGCTGGTTGCGCAGCGTGATCCGCACGCAATCGCCTTGATTGGCCCGGATTCCCAGCGATTGGATGGCGTCGCCCTGCAGGCCGATGGAGACGCCGGCGGCTGGAAAAAGCTCATCGCTCTTTCTGGCGGCGGCATTCTTCTTCTCCTCCGCCCGCACCTTCGGCAGCTCGTCGGTCAGCACGAACAGATAGCCGGCGTAGAAATCGAGAAAACGGTTGAGCGTGATTTCGGCGTTGACGGCGGAGATGTCGAACGTCTTGACCGGCGCGCCGGCGGGACAGCGCCCGCCGGTGGTCACGGTCTCTTCCGTGCTAATTTTGAGCGGGATGCCCTGCATCGCCGCGTGGGCTTCGGCGCCTGAGGTATAGCCGCCGAGATTGCCGCCGGCCTTGTCGACCTCCTGGTCCAGCCGCCGGGTCAGATTGTCCAGCATCTTCACGCCGGCCGGCTGGTACGTCACGCCCGGCTGGGCGGCCGGAGCGGCTCCCCGTCTCGGCATGGACATGTCCATGACATGCCCGCTGTGATCCTCCGCCGCCGAGGCCGGCGATGGGAACTGGCCAAAGAGCGGCGCCAACAACCAACCGCTGACGGCAACAAGGCTCAGAATTCGGTTTCGATGTGCATCGGGCGTGGTCATGACGTGCCTCCTTGTGTGCTTATCATTATCATTTCAGCACGGCGGCCATCAGATCGTCCACCGTGGCATGTTCGATTCGCGCATGATCGTAGACGGTCAGCCGGTCCGACTCCAGCGTGCAGTGAATCACGCGCGCATGATAGCGGGCGGCCAGCTCCTGCAGGATTGTCTCTTCGTCGGGCGCACTGTGCTCCTTGAAGTAGACGACGACATCGGGCGCGAACCGGCGGCTTTTCCGGACCGCCTGCTCCAGCGTCCGCGCCGTTTCGACCCGCAGATGATTCCGCTGCGGCGCCAGCAGCGCCGCCAGGCCGGTTCCGAATAACGACCGGTCCGCAATCAACAGCAATCGCCGCTTGTCCATGTGAGTCCATTGAGTGCATCGCCATGATGAATGGCTCCACCATAGCGGAAATCGTCCGCCGCCGTCTATTCCGCAAATGGCGTATTGTGGGGGAGAAAACCGGGTGATGCGCCCATAGCCCGAATGGGTAAGGGGTCATGAGGGCAGGCCTTTCAACCGAGCCGGCGGCGGAGCGGGCGCTTCCGCCATCAAGCCCTCCCGATAGGCATAGACGGCCGCCTGGACACGGCTGTTCATATTCAGCTTTCTCAAAATATTTTTGAGATGGACTTTCACCGTATGATCGGAAATGCCGAGATGGCCGGCGATTTCCTTGTTGCTCTGCCCCTTGGCCAGCCACTGCAGGATCTCGGTCTCTCGCGAGGTGAGGGACGCGGTCTTGGCCTCGGGAGGGCGGTCCGCTCTGTTGGCCATGGCGCTGAATTCCGTCAGCAGCTTGGAGGCCATCGCATGGGG
>CAZJRH010000116.1:0-1604 GCA_964548215.1 uncultured Nitrospirota bacterium | reverse complement strand
CAGGGCCGGGAACTGCTGGCCGCCCCGGCGACCGCGTCGATGAAGGCGCGGGCCGGACAGCTCTTCGGGTTGGATTGGGCGCAGCCCCTGCTTGTGATCGACGGCCGCTTGGACGGCATCGCCCTGCGCGGATTGATCTCGCCGCCGGGCGTGAGCTGGCCGCACCGGCGGTTTCAGTACTGGAGCGTGAATCGGCGGCCGATTCGCAGTCCGCTGTTGTCTCACGCGCTGTATGAGGGCCATGCCTCGCTGTTGCGCCGGGGCCAGCATCCGGCCGCCCTCCTGCATGTGACGCTCGATCCCGCCCATGTCGATGTGAACATTCATCCCGCCAAACTGGAGGTCCGCTTCGCGAAGCCGCAACTGATGCACGCGCTGGTGCGGGACGCCGTGGCCGAGCGCCTCGGCGTGACGCTCCGCCCGCCGGACGGGTCCGCGCCGTCGGCCGCCGCCGTTGAGGGGCGGGCGCCCTTGGACGAGACGGCGCCGTTGACGACGGGCGCCTGGCCGCCCGATGAACGGGCGCAGGAAGGGGCGGCCGGCTATGGACCGATGGCGCGCGGCTCCGAAGCAGGCGCGGCGCCTCGATCGCTGCTGACCGAGCCTCTGATCGAGCCGTTGGGCCAGTTGTACCGGACCTACATTGTGGCGGTGGTTGACGGCGCGTTGCAGCTGATTGATCAGCATGCCGCGCATGAACGGATCCTGTTCGAGGAGTATCTGGCGCGATTATCGACGGCTCCCCTGGAGTCGCAACCGCGGTTGGTTCCCCAGACGATTGCGTTGCCGGCCGAAGTCGTCACGCTGCTGGCGGCGCAGCTGCCGCTCCTGGCGCGGATGGGATTGGAATGCGAACCGTTCGGCCCCGACGCCATCATCGTGCGCGCCACACCGGCGGTGCTGGCCTCTGCGCCGCTGGAACCATTTTTCAGCGACCTGGCCGACAGCTGGTTGGAGTCGGGGACGGAGGCGCCGACCGAGAACGACTCCCGCGCGCATGCCCGACGGCTCATGCACGCGGTGGCGGCCACGATCGCCTGCCACGGCGCGATCAAGGCGCACCAGGCGCTGGGCCGTCAGGAAATGGCGCATCTGCTCTCGACGCTACACGAGCGTCAGGTGGGACCGACCTGCCCGCACGGCCGGCCCGTGCGCGTCTCGTTCACTCGCGAACAACTGGAAAAACTGTTTCATCGACGCTAACGGGTGACGACGATGGCGGCCCCGGCACCGCTGCTTTGCATTGTGGGTCCGACCGCGTCCGGCAAAAGCGCGGCGGCCTATGCGCTGGCCCGCCGGTGGGGCACCCAGATCATCGTCGCCGATTCCCGCCAGTTGTACCGTGACATGCCGATCGGCACCGACCAGTCGCCGCCGGAGTGGCAGCACGAGGTGCCGCATCATCTGGTGAGTGTGGCACCGCCGGACGCCGAATGGAATGCAGGCCGCTTTTGCCGCGCCGCCGAGCCGATTATCGCCGGGCTCCACCGCTCGGGTCATATTCCGATCGTGGTCGGTGGCACCGGTCTCTATGTCCGGGCCTTGTTATACGGACTGGCCTCCAGCCCGCCGGCCGATGCCGCGGTTCGCCATCGACTCGCCGA
>CAZJRH010000115.1:0-7251 GCA_964548215.1 uncultured Nitrospirota bacterium | reverse complement strand
CACGTCTGGCTCGACGGCGAGAACTATGGCTTCAGCTTCGGCCCGCCCAAGAAGTTGCCCGGGGTCGGGCCCGGCGAGCATACCATCCTGGTCCGGGTGGCCAAAGAGGACCACAAATTTCCCGGTCCCGAGGCGTCGGTGACCTTTCTGGTGGAGTAGCTCACGCCCCAACATCTTGATGGCTTGGGTCAATCCTATCCAACATATTGAATTTTCGCTTGATTTTTGCCTGTTCCTCTGATATAAACCGAAACTAATGGATACGCCGATCCCCGCAGGCGCGGGCGAGCGGGATTCCCTGAGCGACACCGCCTACCACGTGGTGCTGGAGAATTTTCAGGGGCCGTTGGACCTGTTGCTGCATTTGGTCAAAGAGCAACAGATGAATATTTACGACATTCCGATCGCCGTGATCACCCAGCAATATCTGCGCTACCTGGATGTGATGAAAGCCCTCAACATCAACGTGGCCGGAGAATTCGTGGTCATGGCCGCGACCCTGATTCACATCAAGTCCCGAACGCTCCTGCCGCCGGCCGAGGCGGGGGACGGTCTCGAAGACGAAGACGGCGAGGATCCGCGGGAGGAATTGATTCGCCGGCTGCTCGAATACCAGCGATATAAATCGGCCGCCGGCGAGTTGGAGGGGCGGGCCGACGCATGGCGGGAGATCTTCTCCCGTCCCGGCGAGGAGCTGGCGCCGGACGAGGAGGGGGTGCTCCTCGGCGACGTGCAACTGTTCGACCTGGTTGCGGCGCTGCAACGGGTGGTGGACCGGCTGCCCCGGACTACGCCGTTCATCATCACGACGGACGAGCTGTCGATCAAGGATCGGATGGCCGCCATTCTTGAGGAACTGGCCTCCTGTCCGGCCGTCAGTTTTACGCGGTTGTGCGCGGGCGCGCGCAGCCGGTTCTTCGTGGTCGTGACCTTTCTGGCCGTGCTGGAGTTGATCAGGCTGCAATTGATGCGGGCGCAGATCGACGGCGATCAGGAATTGACGCTGATTCAATCGGCAGGTTCATTGGCGGGAAGCGATCCCGCGAGTTACTGATGGAACAACCGTGCAGGGAGGTGGACGGATGACAACCAATGGTGCCGCAGTGCTGGAAACTCCGATGGAAGCCGCGACGGCCGAACGGGCCGCGCTGGAAGCGATTCTGTTCCTCTCCGTGGAGCCGGTGACGCTGGCGCAGCTTGCGCACGTAGTGGGGACGGATGAGACGCGAACCCACGCGCTGCTGGAGCAGCTGGGGGCGGAGCTGGAGGCCGCCCATCGAGGCCTGCAACTGGTCACCATCGCCGGAGGCTACCGGTTGGTCACCAAGCCGGAGGTCGCCGAGGTCGTCCGCCGCTACAAACAGATCACCTTGGCGGTGCGATTGTCCAAGGCAGGGCTGGAGACGCTGGCGATCATGGCCTATAAGCAGCCGGTCCTGCGGACGGAGATCGAGGCGATTCGCGGCGTCGACTGCGCGGGCGTGTTGAAGACCCTGCTCGACTATCGCTTGGTGAAAATCGTGGGGCGCCGGGACGTTGTCGGCCGGCCGATCGTCTACGGCACGACCCGGGAGTTTCTGGAGTATTTCGGGCTCAAGGATCTGACGGAATTGCCGACGCTGAAGGAGTTCGAGGAGCTGGCCCCTCAGTTTCCGCCCGTGGGTGCTGAAGGCGAAACGGCTCAAGCCGATCTTCCCATGGAGGGGGGCCCGTCTCCCGACGCCGATTCGCCGTCGTCTACGGACCAAGCGCACCAGGTATAATCGCTGGCACGCCCGGCCCGGAGTGGCCGGCGCGTTACGGCGCTGAGTTTTCCAGAAAGACGCCCATCCGCCGGAATTTCCGGTAACGCTGTTCCAGCAACTCGTCGATCGGCAGTCTTTCCAGTTTTTCCAGATGGTGCACCACGGCGCGCTTGACCGTTTCAATGGTCTTGGCCGCGTCGCGGTGGGCGCCGCCCAGAGGTTCCGGAATCACCTCGTCAATGACGCCCAGGCGGAGCAGATCGGGAGCCGTGATCTTCATCGCCTCGGCCGCTTCCTTTGCCTTGGTGCTGTCGTTCCACAGGATGGCGGCGCAGCCTTCCGGCGAAATGACCGAATAGATCGCATGCTCGAGCATCAGGACGCGGTCGCCGACGCCCAGCGCCAGGGCGCCGCCGCTGCCGCCTTCGCCCATCACCACGCAGAGAATGGGCGCGCGCAAGCTCGACATGACCAGCAGATTGCGCGCGATCGCCTCGGCCTGGCCGCGCTCCTCCGCGCCGATGCCCGGGTAGGCGCCCGGAGTGTCGATGAACGTGAGCACCGGGCGGCGGAACTGCTCCGCCAGCCGCATGAGCCGCAGCGCCTTGCGGTAGCCTTCCGGATGGGGCATGCCGAAGTTGCGCTGCACGCGCTCCTTGACGCTTTTCCCCTTGTGATGACCGATCACCATGACGGGACGCTGGTCCAGCCAGCCGCTGCCGCCCAGCATGGCGGGGTCGTCGCCGTACAGCCGGTCGCCATGCAGCTCGGTGAAATCCTTGAGCAGGCCCGCGATGTAATCGACCATGCCTGGACGGTCCTGATGGCGGGCGAGCAGGGTGTGCTGCCAGGGCGTCAACCGGTGATACAGCTCCTGCTGCAGTTGATAGGCTTTTTTCTGCAGCCGCTTGACCTCCTCGGCCGCCTTGGCGTCGTGGCGCGATTGCTCCTTCAGGTGATTGATCCGCTGATCCAGCTCGGCAAGCGGTTGCTCAAAATCGAGATAGTTGGTCATGTCGGTCAGGAGACTCCGGGCGGTTGAAGGGTGAAGGCGCCGTCGCCGATCAATTGCGTCAGCTCCGTCTGCAACGCCGGCGTCGGCGACACCCAGTAGCGGTGGTCGAGCACGATGGTCGCCTGGCGTTGCTCCGGATGCTGCAGGGTGAGCGAGACCGGGCAGGGGCCGTGGTGGCGGGCCAGGAGCTCCCGCAATTGCTGGAGCCGGTTCATCGAGAGCGCGGCGGCTTCGAGCGTGATCTGGAGCTGGCGTCCGATCTTGGACTGCGCGTCGGCCAGTGATTGCAGCCGGGTGGCTTTGAGCTTGCTCCCGTGGTCGCCGTGGTCGAGCGTGCCCGCGATGAGCACCGGCTGGTCCGTCTCCAACAGGGCGGCGGAGGAGGCGAACAGCTCGGGAAACACGATCACTTCGATCGTGCCCGTCAGATCCTCCACTCGCGCATAGGCCATCCGGTCGCCCCGCCGGGTGGTCGTCATTTTGCGCGAGACGATCAAACAGGCGATGGTCACGTCGCGGCCGTCCTGCCCTTCCGAGAGCGACTGGATGGTGGCGACGCCGAGACGGCCCAACGTCTCCTGCACCCGTTGCAGCGGGTGGCCGGTGATGTAGAAGCCCAGCGCTTCCTTCTCATGCCGCAATCGGGTCGCCTCATCCCACTCGATCGACAGCTCGTCCGAGCCGATTCCCAGTTGTTCCATGGAGAGTTCAACCACACCGCCGGCGCCGTTGTGCTCGGCCGCCGGCCGGCTGCCGGGCGCCGCGATATCGCCTTCGGCAAACAGCATGCCCTGGCCGATCGTCTCCTGCTCCTGATGGCGGGCGCCATCCTCCATGGCCGCGTCCATCTGGCGGATCAGGCGGCCCCGCGACGGCTCGAGCGAATCGAACGTGCCCGCCTTGATCAGCGATTCGACGACCCGGCGGTTGGTCTTGCGCAGCTCGACGCGCTGGCAGAATTGGGCCAGCGAATGAAACGCGCCCTGCTGTCGCACGGTTGTGATCGATTCGATGGCGGCATCCCCGACGTTTTTAATCGCGGCCAGCCCGAACCGGATGCCGCCGGGCACGATCGTGAAGTCGCGCTCGCTGTCGTTGACGTCCGGCGGCAGGAGGCGGATGTTCTGCCGGCGGCACTCCGCCAGGTAGACGACCATCTTGTCCTCGTTGCCCATTTCGCTGGTGAGCACGGCGGTCATGAATTCCACCGGGTGATGCACTTTCAGATAGGCGGTCAGGTAGGTGATGAGGGCGTAGGCGGCGGAATGGGATTTATTGAAGCCGTAGCCGGCGAAATAGGCCATCAAGTCGAAAATCTTTTCGGCTTTCTTGGGGGGAATGGCTTTGGTCTTCGCCCCCTCGACGAACCGTTCCCGCTGCTTGGCCATTTCTTCGGGCAGTTTTTTCCCCATCGCACGGCGTAAAAGGTCGGCCTGTCCGAGGCTGAAGCCCGCCAGGTCGGCCGCGATGCGCATGACCTGTTCCTGATAGACGATCACGCCGTAGGTTTCCTGCAGGATCGGCTTGAGCGCGGGCACCTCGTAGCTGATCGCCGTTTTTCCCCGTTTCCGCTTGATGAAATCGTCCACCATGCCGCTGCCGATGGGGCCCGGCCGGTAGAGCGCGAGGATGGCGATCAAATCTTCGAACCGCTCAGGCCCCATCTTGATCAGCAGGTCCCGCATGCCGCGACTTTCCAACTGGAAGATGGCGGCCGTCTCGCCGGTGGCGAGCGCTTGATAGACGGCCGGATCGTCCAGCGGCAACAGCTCCAGCGCGAGCTGCTGCTCCGCCGGCCGGGTCCGATTCACCATGCGGGCCGCGTGATGGATCAGCGTCAGCGTGCGCAGGCCGAGGAAATCGAACTTGACCAGGCCGATCTTTTCCAGATCATCTTTGGCGTATTGGGTGACCGTTTCACCGTTGCTCCCGCGGAAGAGCGGCACGTGCTCGGTCAGCGGCTCCCGGGAGATGACCACGCCGGCCGCATGGGTGGAGGCGTGGCGCACCTGGCCTTCCAGCGCCTTGGCCATGTCGATGACTTCCTTCAATCTCGGCGACGCGGCCGTCATCTCGACCAGGCGGGGCTCCGCCTTCATCGCTTCGTCCAGCGTGATGTTCAACGTGTTGGGCACGAGCTTGGCCAGGCGGTCCACGTCGCTGTAGGGCAGCTCCAGCACCCGGCCGACGTCGCGGATGGCGGCCTTGGCCATCATGGTGCCGAAGGTGATGATCTGGCAGACGTGATCGCTGCCGTACTTTTCGGTCACGTAGTTGATGATCTCCGAGCGCCGGTCCATGCAAAAGTCCATGTCGATATCGGGCTGGGTAACCCGTTCGGGATTCAGGAAGCGCTCGAAGAGCAGATCGTAGGCCAGCGGATCGAGATCAGTGATCCGCAGCACGTAGGCGACCAGGCTGCCCGCCGCCGATCCGCGGCCGGGGCCGACGGGGATCTGCCGCGACCGGGCAAAGCGGATGATGTCCCAGACGACCAGAAAATAGCCGGCGTATTCCATGGCGTTGATGACGGCCAGCTCTTCCTTCAGCCGGTCCCAATAGCGGGTCTCGGGAATGCGATCGTCGTGGCGCCGCTTGAACCGTTCGCGCAAGCCCTGCTGGGCCAATTCTTCGAGATAACTGGCTTTTGTGTAGCCGGGCGGCACCTGATAGTCGGGCAGATGCAGCTGGTTGAGCGGCAGCTTCAGGTCGCACTGGTCGGCGATCGACTGCGTGACGGTGAGCGCGTCGGGCAATTCGCCGAAGGTGGTCAGCATCTGATCGGCCGATTTGAAATAGAGCTCGGTCGTTTTAAATTTCATCCGGTCCGTTGCGTTGACCGTTTTGCCGGTTTGCAGGCAGAGCAGAATATCGTGGGCGTGATGATCGCCCTGATGCAGGTAGTGGCAGTCGTTGGTGGCGGCGGCCGTCAACCCCGTGCGCCGGCTCATCGCCATCAGTTGGCTGTTCATCCGGGTCTGCGCCTCCAGGCCGTTGGCCTGGAGCTCCAGATAAAAGCGGCCCCGCCCGAAGATGTCCTGGTACTGGCCGGCGGCGGCATCGGCTTCCGCTTCCCGGCCGTCGGCCAGGAAGCTGGGGATTTCACCGCGTAAGCAGGCGCTCAAGCCAATTAACCCTTCCGAATGGGCGGCCAGCAATTCCTTGTCGATCCGGGGGCGGTAATAAAACCCTTCCAGATGCGCGGAACTGACCAGTTTGAGCAGATTCTTGTAGCCCGCATAGTTGGTGGCGAGCAGGATCAAATGGTAGGAGCTGTGGCGGATCCCGTGATTTTCCCGGTCGAGGCGCGAGCGGGGAGCGATATAGGCCTCCACGCCGATGATCGGTTTGATGCCCGCCTTCGTCGCGTGCTGATAGAATTGCACGGCGCCGAACAGATTGCCGTGATCGGTCAGGGCCAGCGCGTTCATGCCGTGCGCCTTCGCCTGGGCGACGAGGTCGGTGATGCGGTTGGCGCCGTCGAGCAGGCTGTATTGACTGTGGACGTGCAGATGAACGAATGGCGTGGTCATGGATGCCGCGTCGGGATGGCCCATTGTAGGCGAGCCGTCGGGCAAAGGTCAAGACGGGAGGGGTGACCCGCCGGGTCGCCCGTACGGCCATTAAAAGGCGCACACCGCCGTGACGTCAGAACCATTTCTTCTTCCGGAAATAGAGCAGCATCGCCACGCTGATGGCGACCATGCCCAGCAGCACGGCGGGATATCCCCACCGCCATTCCAATTCCGGCATGTATTTGAAATTCATCCCGTAAATGCCCGTGATCACGGTCAGCGGGATGAAGATCGTGGCAATGACGGTCAGCACCTTCATCACCTCGTTCAGGCGGTTCGTCAACGTGGAGACATACAGGTCGAGCAGGCCGGCGAGCAGATCGCGCAGCGTTTCCACCGTATCGATGACCCGGATGGCGTGATCATGCACATCCCGCAGGTACACGCGTGTGGCCTCTTGAAACAGGGGCGAGGCGCACCGTTCCAGCCCGCCGACGACATCCCGCAAGGGCCAGACCGCCTTGCGCAGGACGATCAATTGGCGTTTGAGCGCGTGGATCTCCTGCAGCGGGTGCGTGGAGGCCCGTCCCGTGAACGCCTCCTCCGCCTGTTCGGCCCGTTCGTCGATCCGTTCGAGCAACACGAAATAGTGATCGACGATCGTGTCCATCAGCGCATAGGCCAGATAATCGGGGCCCAGGGTGCGCAAGCGGCCGTTGCCGTTTTTAATCCGTTCCCGGACGGGGTCGAAGATATCGCCCTCCCGCTCCTGAAAGGACAGCACGACGTTGGCGCTGATCACGAGACTGATCTGCTCGGTGCACAGGCGGTTATTTTGCAGCTCCGTGACCATCTGCAGCACCAGGTAGAGGTGGTCACCATAATCCTCCAACTTGGGCCGTTGGCCGACGTTGACGATATCCTCCAGCACCAGGGGGTGCACGCCGAACCGCGCGCCGATCGCCGCGATGATCTC
>CAZJRH010000114.1:0-5888 GCA_964548215.1 uncultured Nitrospirota bacterium | reverse complement strand
GCAGCATCGCCTCCAGCACCGTCGGATCGGTGGGCGTCGTGGAATGATTATCCATGTAGATCGGCAACTTCATGCTTGCACCCCTTCCTTGGCCATCGATTCGTACATCCCCTCAAGCGTCGTCCGGCTCAGCAGGGCGATGATATCGGCCTGCACCTGTCCCAACGGCTGCCTGACCGTGCAATATTGGTATTGATCGCATCCATTATGACCATGTTCCCGGTAACAGTCGGCGATGGCAAACGGCCCTTCGATCGCCTCCATGACTTCCGCCACCGTGATATGGGACAACTCCTTCTCCAGACGATAGCCGCCGTGCGAACCGTTGTGGCTCTGCACCAATCCCTGCTTGGCCAGTCGCTGGAGAATTTTCGCCAGCAATTCGCCCGGGATATGGCACTGGTCGGCAATCGCCTTGGTGGTAATGATCCGGTCGCTCTCGTGCTCGGCCAGATAGCGGATCGCCATCAATCCATAATCGATCTTTTTTGAAAATTTCAACATAGTCAAATTGGCGACTAAAAGTGTCGCACTTAATGTACCACGCCGCTTCCGACCATGTCAACCCAAAATTGTTAGTAGAAACTATATAAGTTTCAAATACTTAGACGAAATGGACCGAAAAATGTGAAGTCGAGGGGGTGATTACAGGAAATATTGGCTGACATCCAAACCATAGGACTGTGGATCGATGGTTTTGACGACATTGCGAAGGTAACGGCCGGTCTTGTCCCCCGGCCCCTGCTCCTCCAACTCTACAATGTCGCCGTCCACCGCGTGGCCGTGCACGTCAACGATGATTTTCATGACGGGACGGTCGGCCTTGTCGAGATTGGCGTTGACCTTCATCACGACGCCGATCTCCCCGGTATCCATCAGGATCACCGTGCCCACCGGGTAAATCCCGAGACAGTTCACAAACACTTTCAAGAGCAACGGATCGAAGGCCTTGCCGCTCTTGGCCAGCATGAATTTCAACGCCTTCTCCGGCGAATAGGGCACCCGGTTATAGACCCGGGATGACGTCAGGGCATCGTAGCAGTCGGCCACGCCGATGACCCGTCCGATAAGCGTCATCTCCCACGGCCGGGGGAGCTTGGGATAGCCCGACAGATCGTAGTTCAGGTGATGCTCAAACGCGCCGAAACTGATCTTGATCGCCGATTCCGTGGGCCCCTTCAATTTGATGATGGTTTTGACCCCCAGAATGGGATGGCGCCGGACGATGCGCCAGTCGTCCTCCGTGAAGTCGGTCGGCTTGTTCAACAGATCGTGCGAGATGGAGGCCTTGCCCAGGTCGTGAAACAGCGCCGCCATGCCCAGGTCGCTCAGCATATGCCGGTCGTACCCCAGGCGCTGCCCCAGCACCATCGCCAGGATGCAGACATTGACCGTATGGTTGTGCGTATATTCGTCATGACA
Source organism: uncultured Nitrospirota bacterium (assembly GCA_964548215.1). GTDB lineage: Bacteria > Nitrospirota > Nitrospiria > JACQCE01 > JACQCE01 > JBFMAJ01. The sequence goes on along the minus strand of CAZJRH010000114.1, from coordinate 4,466 downwards.
CCGGAGCGTGGTCAGCCCGACCAGCGCCGCCTCGTCCTGCAGCAGTTGATCGACCATCGACTGCACGACCCGGCGGGCGCGGTAGAGATGGAGCGTCTGTCCCACCTTCACGCTGTTCATCACCTCGGCGACCGCCGCGAAGGCCTTGGCGTAGGCCTGCTTGGCCATCCCCTTGCGATCCTTGGTCACCTCTTCGAGCAATTCCCGCTCCTCGTCCTTGCGGTATTCCTCGATCCTGATATTGACCACGCCGGCCCGCTTGAGCTGCTGCTCAAATTCGGCGAAGACCCATTCGCCCTTGTGATCCGCGGCGAGCAGGCAGACGAATTTCACGAGTTCGTCCGCCTTGAGCGAGCCATGAAACATGACGAGGCCGGTGTGATGGTTTTTGAGCGTCACAGCGACGTGGGTGAAATTCGCGTAGGTGTCGATGTCCATTTTTAACTTGGCGTCGCCGATATAGAGGGAATCGCGCTCGAGCCGCAGGGAGACGTCGTCGCATCGCCGTTGCAGACCTTGCAGCTGTTTTTGAAAGAGCTCGAACGGCTGCTCGAAGGCCACATTGCTCGGATCATGAATCTGCGCCGTCCGCAGCAGGATGGAGAGCTGGTTGACCAGCCCCTTCCCCATCTGGAGCAATTCCTGGTCGATGGAGGCCGTCACGAGCGCGCCTGCTTCAGCATGAATTCCCGGGCGGTCCCCCGCAGGGCGGCGAGGCAGGCCTCCTGCACGCTGCGGTCGCGACCCCGGCTGCCCTCTTCCAGGAGCGCCAGGGCGTCGGCCGTCCCCATTTGCTTGAGGCCATAGGCCGCACACCAGCGCAATTGCTCCTGCTCGGTGCGCCGCCACCAGGAACTTCCCCGCAGGTGGCGCGTGAGCACGGCCAGCGCTTCCGGCTGGCCCGACGCCGCCAGCGCCGCGAACACTTCCAGTTTTTCCGGCAGCGTCTTCTCCGCGAACTGGCGTTCCTCGATGATCGCCGCCAGGGGCGCAATAGCCTTGGCGCTTTTCCGCCGCCCCAGCGCGCGCAAGACCATCATGCGCACAGAACCGTCCTGATCCCGGAGCAGTTCGAGCAGCAGCTCCGTCACCCGGGGGGCGTCCATGGCATCCAGGGTCTTGGCCAGCTCTTTCCGCACCCGCGGCTCGGGATGGCGCACAAGCGGCGACAGATAGTCGATCACCTTCGGCCCGCCGATCCGACCCATGACATAGATCAGATTGCGGACGATATACCATCGTTCGTCCCGAAGCCGCCCGACGATCAACTCGACTTTGTCCTGCGCCGTCTTCGCCAGCACGTCGCACACGGCCTTGCGGGCCTGGAGCGAATTGAGCGTGCCCATCAGCTCCGTCATGGAACCGGAGGCGTCGGCCGGCAGCAATGTCAGGTAGCGGGTCAATTGATCGACCTCGATGGTTTTTTGGCGATTGAACACCACCGTCAGGGCTTGAAAACGCTCCGGAGAGCCAAGCCGCAGCAGGAACTCCCGCAAGCGGGTCTGAAAACCCGGGGCGGCCTTCGCCGGATGGCCGGACAGCCGGCTCGTCGCCTCCACGCAGGAGGTGGCTTTGGCCAAGTCGCCCCGATCGATGAACAGATCCACCAGATTGCCCATGATCTCCAGCAACTCACCGAACGACACTTCATCCGATTCGATCTCGAGCATGACGCCGAGCATGTCGAGCAACTGGGCGACGGCGTCTCGTTGCTGCTCCCTGACCAATTGATCTTTCAGCTGCTGGATCTCCTCGTCAGTCAGTTTGAACACCGTCAGCGGCATCTCCGGCCGCTTGGGACCGGCGACCCTGGCCAGCTCGATGCCGGCCATTTCCCGTTTGGCCAACTCTTGCAGCTGCGCCTCTTTCGGCTGGGCCATGTCGGGCAGGACGCCGGTGTCGGGAAAATCATCGACCACGATGGTCGTGACGTGGGGAAAATCGCGCTGCCACAGCAGGCTGACGAGATCGTCGTCGGCCAGGGCCGGATCCTGCTCGCTGCCCACGACGGCGATAAACTCCACCAGCTCCCGCTGCTCCAGCCCTTCATGGAACGCCAATTCGCTGATCCCGTCCACATAGCAGCGAAACGCCAGGTTGTCCTGCCGGCTCTCGCTCTCGTAAATCATCTGCCCGTCCACCAGAAACGCCTGCTGCTTGATCTTCAGCCGCAAGACCCCGTACGCGCGTAGATACAGCTCAAACCGTTCGAACAACTCCGTCAAAAATTTCTGATGAATGGGATTGTTGGCCAGATAGAGCCGGACCGTCTTGGCCGTTTTGACGAATTGCAGGAGCAACTCGCGGGCGGCCTTGATTTTCTGCGAATCGATGTCGGTATCGGGTTGCAAGGGCGGGCGTGTGTCCATCGGACCGATCCGGGCAAACATCTCTGCCGCAAAATCTAGTATAGTCGGCAATGGCAACGTTGTCAAAAAATCCGGTATATTACGCGTGATGGCCCTCATGCCTGACACCCAGGGTTTTTCGCGATGACCACACGGCAAGCGTTGCACACCCTGCCCTTGGGCCCGCTCACCCCGGCGGAGGTGTTTCGGCGCTTGGCCACCCATCCGGACTTGCGCGCGGTCGCGCTGCTGGAGAGCGCGCGCCACAATGAATTGACCGGCCGCTACTCCTTCATCGCCCTCGATCCGCTCCTCAGAATCCAGAGCCGGGGCACCGACGTGCAGCTCAGTGGCGCCGTCAATCAGCGCCTCCAGTGCCGGCCGTTGCCGCTGCTCCATCAATGGCTCGCGCGCTTTCAGCTGCCCCGCCGCCCCGACGGGCCGCCCTTCTCCGGCGGCTTCATCGGCTATTTTGGGTATGATCTGGTTCACTTCTACGAGCGCCTGCCCAAAATCGCCGCCGATGACCTGGCCCTGCCCGACCTGGATCTCTATCTGCCCGGCACGGTCATCGCGTTCGACCACCACAAAGCGACGATGACCGTGGTGCACACGCACGTTGAAGCGTTCGCCGCAGACGCCAGTCGGTTCCGCGACCTGCCGTCGGTGGTCGCAGCCATTCGGGCCGCCCTCGACGCGCCGGACACTCCGCCCACGCCCGCCCCCCGGCCGGTGACGATCATTGCGGGACAAACACCCGCGCAATACGAAGCCGGCGTGCGCCGCGCCCTGGAGTACATCGCCGCGGGCGATATCTTCCAGGCCAACCTGGCCCACCGGTTCACGTTTGAGCTCGGCGATCGGTCGCCCTGGCGCATTTACGAGCAGCTTCGCGCCATCAACCCCTCGCCCTTTGCCGCTTACCTCGATTTTGGGTCGCATACGGTGATCAGCGGGTCGCCCGAGCGGCTGGTCTCGCTCTCCGGCCGGCATGTTCAGACGCGCCCGATCGCCGGCACCCGGCCCCGAAGCGACGAACCGCAGCGGGATCAAGCCCTGCTTCAGGAGCTGCTCACCAGCGAAAAGGAGCGCGCCGAGCATTTGATGCTGGTCGATCTGGAACGCAATGATTTGGGGCGCGTCTGCGAATACGGCAGCATCAAGGTGGACGAACTGATGGTGACCGAGCGCTATTCGCACGTCTCGCACCTGGTCAGCAACATCGCCGGCCGTTTACATCCACACAAAGACTGGCTCGATCTGTTCCGGGCGGTCTTTCCCGGCGGCACGGTGACCGGCGTCCCCAAGGTCCGCTGCATGGAAATCATCGACGAACTGGAGCCGGTCCGCCGGGGCCCCTACAGCGGGTCGATCGGCTACGTGGACCTATCCGGCGATCTGGACCTGAACATCGTCATCCGCTCGTTGATCGTCCGGCGCGACCGCGGCTACCTGCACGTCGGCGCCGGCATCGTCGCCGATTCAGATCCGTCGCGGGAATATGCCGAAACACTGTACAAAGCCCAGGCGGTCAAGGACGCCGTCGAACGTGCCTGACGCGCCCCGTCCGCTGACCGGCATCGTCTCACTGAACGGCCGGCTGCTCCCGGCGCGGCGGGCGGCCGTCTCGGTGTTCGACCGCGGCCTGCTCTACGGGGACGGCATCTTCGAGACGATCCGCGCCTATGACGGCCGGCTGTTTCGATTCGACGACCACCTGCGCCGGCTGGAGCAGTCGGCCCGCGCGGTGGCGCTCCGGCTTCCCCGCAACCGGCGCTGGTTTCGGCGCCAGGTCATTGGAGTGCTGAAGGCAAACCGGCTGGCCGACGCGCTGGTCCGATTGACGATCACCAGGGGCGTGGGCCCGCCGGGGCTGGATCCGCCCAAGCACACACGCCCCACGATCATCATCACCACCCGCCCCTTTGCCGGCTATCCCGACGGGCTGTATCGGCGAGGGCTCACGGTCATGACCGCCGTCATCCGCCGGGCGCCTCCCCTCGCGGCCCCGCCCCACGCCAAACATCTCAACTACATGGTGAATGTCCTGGCCAAGCGCGAAGCCTCCCGGCACAGGGCCGACGACGCCATCCTGTTGAGCAGCGGAGGCCATCTGTG
>CAZJRH010000113.1:0-1565 GCA_964548215.1 uncultured Nitrospirota bacterium | reverse complement strand
GCGCCGGCCATCTCGTCGATCACGAAATCCCACTGAAACTGCCCGCTATGCAGGCGGGAGCGTGTGGATGCGGGAACCCAAACCGGTGCATAGTAGTTCTCAGTGTATTGCGGCTTCATCGGCCCCCATTCAATCGTTTGGCCATTGTTGGAGACTGTCAGGAGGCTAGCGTTGTGACTGGAACCCCACTCGAATGAGCCTCTGTCTGTCTCGGCAAAATCCGTAGCTTTCAGAAGGGATGGTTCGTGTGCGGAATCTTGACTCATCGTGCGACTCCTGTCCGCTTTCCGCCGCCGAACGCAGTAGCGCAGCCGCGGCGGCGCATCAGCCCGACGTCTGCTGGAGCGCCTTGTTGGGCATTACTCTGGGCAGCGACACGTTGCCGGTAAGGGTAACATTCGTTTGCCGGAGTGACCCTCCGTATTGATCAGAGCTACCCGTCAGTCCCGCGCGCTGAGTCAGAAGAGAAACGACATTGCCACAGCCTTATTCTTTATGTCGTTTCTTGCGCCTGTTTCCAGGTTCTCGTGATGTCCAGGGACCAGCGAAGAAGTTACCCTGAGAGCCCGTGACATCACCGAGATACTTGCACTCTTTACCAGGTTCAGAGTTGGTCACTCTAACACCCACTGCGCTGGGGTTGATCGGTACCGCAGCACACCCGGCCACGGCCGCAACAAAAAGTGGTCAGCAATTAAAACAACAAAGACGCCGATGGGACCCGCATAGAATAAGGGCAATAAAGACATTGTGTTCTCCAAATTACCGACTTGTGAGTAATGTCTCGAAAGGCCATGCTGTCGGCCCGGTCCGCGGCAGCTGCTCGTTAGATGATCGAACGTCCAATGTTCACCTCAAACAATCCATATAGTTTCGTTAGTAGTGAGCGAAGAGCATCGGCATCCTCGCCCTCAATGCCACTCGACTGCATATGCACTTCCCAATTAAACCGCCGGTCATCCCACTGTAATCGCAAAAATAACTTAGACCAACCGTCTGACGTGTCGTTGACACTCTCCACGCGGAGATCCCTTTCAGGAATACACAGTTCGCTTAATAACCCGATGATCTCTTGCATCTGGCTCGAAGAGACAGAACTCTTATGCTCCGTCCAGGAACCCGTCGTATGCGATTGGACAAGAACAGACGCGCGCGCCTTCGAGCCAGCTGGAAGCGTGGGCACCGAGCGAAGCCAGAAAAAGCGGTTCGGCCCCCCCGGATCAAAAAATGGACCGCTCGATTCAACAACTGCGATCTCCAGACAATATGTTTGCCCGTCTCCGAGTCGATCCTCGTCTTCATCCGGTCGGTGGAATTCGCGATCGTCAACGGTAATCGCCATGCCAGCGTCTACTTAATTGCCGCGAGCGGGAAATTCATACCGCGAGATTCGGCGACCGGATATTGCCGTTCAGCTCGGAACTTCAAACTCAGTTCCGGCAGGCGAGCTTCCACATATGCGAGGAGCTCTCGTACGGTGACGATTCCGTCTTTTGGGCTTCCGTCGGCTTGTCCTCGAAGACCCTCGAGTAAGGTATAGGTGAACACGCCATGTCCAAGCTCTT
>CAZJRH010000112.1:0-2861 GCA_964548215.1 uncultured Nitrospirota bacterium | reverse complement strand
GCGCGTCAGGCAGGTAGGAAAGCGGCTCCGGATTGACCTCGGCGGACGCCGCCGGGTCGACGGCTGGAACGTCCGACGACGGCGCGGCAATGGCCACGAGCAATCGCGTGCCATCCGGTCGAAGTTGATAATCGACCAATTCGGTCAGGGCAATCTCCAAACGAGCCACGTCGGCGTCCGTCGATGCGGGAATGGGGGTAATGCTGGTGACCGCGCCCTGATTCACGGTGACCGGCTGCTGATCCGGGGAAAACGAGACGCCCGCCAAATCGATGATCAGCCGCGGCGGATCGGGTAACCGAAACGCGGTGTAGACCAACGGGTTGTCTCCGTTGATTTCCACGTGCACCCCGCTCGGCACTGTTTGCACATTGAAGCGGATTTGCGGTTCAGCCGCGTTCAGCGCGGAATCTCGATTGACCGGTTGCACCACGCATCCGAGCGCCAACAGCAGGCTTCCGCTCACGAGCGCGCGAATCCACCGATTGCTCATCTGGTCCCCTCCTCCGGGAGGTGAAGATCCATCTTAGTCGTCTTATCTTCACGTTCGCCAAACAGGTTGGTAAAACGCTCTTCAATGACGATGTGGTCTGGTTGAATCCGTTTCACGACGCCCTCCCGGTTGCCAATGGTCATGCCCGCGCGCACGGTATAGCCTTTTCCATCGGGCGTTTGCAGCATGGCGTTGCTGCCGAAGCCTCCCCAGACGATCGCCATCAATCGAAGATCACTGATCGAATGCTGTTGCAGCGGGTGCACCAGTTCATCCGCATTCAGTTTCTGCCCGGCCACCACGATCGACCGGAACGGGTCGCGGCGATTGGCCGGCCGGTAGACATAATTTGGGTCGTGCGGCGGCGCTTCCCCCTCAGTCGCGTCCGATACCGAGCCAGCCGCCGCCTCGGCCGCCGCTTTCTTCGCCGCAGCAGCCTTCTTGGCGGGCGGTTCAGGCGGCGCGGGGGTCTCCGCCCCTCCTCCGCAACCCGCCAGCCAGAACCACGCGGTGACAGCGATCAGCCACTTGACCGTCACGGCGGCTTTTGTCGTTTGGTCGTTCATATCACGATGGGGGCGCGGGCGGGGGCGGCGCAGGCGGATTCGACGCGAAGGCCGTGGCGACAAAACTCGTCTGGATGACGAGCTCCGTTTGCCCGACTTTGGGCGACCCCATTTTCAAATCCGCCACATTCACAATACGCTGCAGGTGGCCGATCTGATCGAAAAACCCGGCCAGGGCATGATATCCTCCGGCGACTTCCACGTTGACCGGATACTCCACGTAGAGACCGCCCGTCCCCGGACGCGAGGCGGCCGGACGCCACAACTTGAAGTCCAGTCCGCCCTTGACCCCCAATTCCGCGATCTGCTTGAGGAGAGCCACCGCCTCGGCTTCCACCGGCAATTCCCGTTGCAGGGTCGCCAATTGCTGGTCGGCCACTTCCTTTTCCGCGAGCAAGGCCGGCAAACGGTCGGCCTTCACCTGATTCGTTTGCACTTGCTTGCTCAGGGCTTCGATCTCCTGATTGTAGGCGCGCAACAACTCCTGTTTCGGAAGAAAAACCATCCAAACCCACGCGGCAATGTACAGGATCGACACCAGGACGAAAATCACCCATCGCTGGTAGGCCGGCAAGGCGTTAATCGTATCGCTGATAGCCATCGTGGCGCGCTCCCGTCACGTTTTCAGCTTGAATTTCATTTTGAACTGATAAATAGTCAATCCGCCCTCCGCCCCCTGGCGCGATTCGACCAATTCCAGATCGCTGATAAAGGGCGACGTCTTCAGTTTATTGAAATAATCCACGATTTCAAAGTTTGTGACCGCGCGCCCGTCCAGGTCGAACGCATTGCTGGTCTGGCTCAACGACACCAGCCAAACGCGGCTGGGCAAATGGCTGCTCAGTTCGTCAAGCACTCTGACGGGACCCTGTTGGTTCTTCTTCAATTGGGCGATGATGGCGATTTTTTCCTCGACCAGTTTCTTCCGCTCCTCGAGATCCTCCACTTCCTTCACTTTTTTCTTTAAATCCTCAAGCTGGACCTTCACTTGATCGCGAGTGGTGCGCTGATTATCAATGCTGTCGTTGAGCGCCAGCCAGAAAAAGCCCAACCCGGCGGTCAGACCCACAAATACCAGAATGGCCAGGAGAATCTGCGCCTCGAACGCCTGCTTCCGCTTGACCTTGGAAGCCTTTTGATACGGCAGCAGGTTGATTTTGATCATCGATCACCCAGCCGGCGAATCGCCAGGCCGACGCCCACCGCGGCTTGCAGCGCCGACTCCTTGAGCTGCTCCAGATTGACCGTCTTTTTGTCGATCTCAATCCGCCGGAATGGATTGGCCAATTCGAGCGGCACCTGGCAGCGCTCCGTCAGGGCGTCCGTCAATCCCTTGATCATCGCGCCGCCGCCGCTCAACATCAGCTTGTCCACACGGTCATGGGTGGTGGTGGTTCGAAAATAATCGAGGGACCGGCTGACTTCCGTGGCGACTTCATTGTTGACCGTCGCGATAATGGCGTCCACGGCGCCCGCGTCCGCTTCGCGGTTCTGCTGGCCCCGTTTGGCCGCCTCGGCCGCTGTGTGGCTGATGTTCAATTCCTTCTGAATCATTTCCGTGTACCGGTTGCCGCCGATGGAAATGTCGCGTGTGAAGGCGAACGCGCCGCCGGCCAGAATATTGAGGTTGATCACGCTCGCCCCGACATTGACCAGGCCGACCACTTCGTTCATATTGACGTCGTAATTGAGGCCGTACATGTTCTCCAGCGTAAAGGCATCCACGTCCACGACCACCGGACGCAGGCCGGCGTCCATGATCAACGAGGTGTAGGCCGCCAGCTTGTCCTTTTTCACGGCCA
>CAZJRH010000111.1:0-7254 GCA_964548215.1 uncultured Nitrospirota bacterium | reverse complement strand
CCGACCCTGAGCGCCGCGACCCGCCGCTTGGCGACCTCGGCGATCGTCGTGTCGTATTGCTTGGCGAATTGAAGTTTGACCTGGGCGCTTTGCTGGAAGGTCTCGCTGATTCGCTCCGTTTTCACGACGGCCGTCTTAGCGGGGCGTCGGGGGGTTGTCAAGGCGAGGGAAGGAGGCGGGGGGTATTACTTGAACCGCACGATGTCACCGGCCTGGATGTCTTCTCCGATGATGATCCGCCCGATGGCGGAGTCTGGGCTGACTTGCTCCACCACGATTTCCGCAACGATGACGTAGGCTGGGTTTGGCGCAGTCCCGGTCTCTGGGTTATTGATGGTATGCCGGCGGGCCTGAACATAGCCGGTCAAGCCTTCGATCAAGCCGGCATCACTTCCCCTGTCCAGCGTGACTCGATTCACGATCTTATTGGTGACCTCGATATCCGGGACGGTCGGAATCGCCGCGGACACAGCCTTGGCGATGGCGGTGACGTCGCCACGATTGACCTCCATGACCCTCCGGCCCTGGAAGGTGAGCGTATGATCGCTGGCGTACATCACTGCCTGATTCCTGCTGAGTAAACGGAGTTCGATGACCATGGTTTTTTGGGTCCCCGTGAAACGGGTCACGGCTCCGGTAATCACGCCATCAATCATTCTTTTATCCATGAGTTCCTGAATCTTCGTGTTAGCGTCTTGCGGTGACAAGCCGCGCAACGGTGCTCGTTCGTACAAGTCGATCCGGTCCAGTTTGAACAAGGCCGTTGTCAGGATGTCGGGGATCGCTTTGATGAGGTCCCCGGCCGATCCGGTTTGATCCATGAAATCCGTAATGGCCACGCGAAATTTATAGCTCTCAATCTGGATTTCATTCCGGGGCGGCAACGGGATGGTTAGGGGAGGCAAGGCCAATGAACTGCATCCCCAGAGCATCACCCCGACACCGAGCAGGAGCAATGACCGGGGGACGGTGTTGAACGGTGGCGTCATCGTCATGGGGCGTTCCGTCGCTTACTCGACGCGTGACCTGGCCCACTCGGCAATCCCGACGGGATTCGAGAGATCCACGGCTTTTTGATAATAACCCTTGGCCTCTTTTGAGTTTCCCCGGAGTTCCAGGCAGTAGCCCATCCACGCGTAGAGGTGTGAGTATGACCAGTGACCGGTCACCAAGGCGTTAAAGATCCGAAGCGCTTTGTCGCATTGACCGCGGCGGGCGGCAATCTCGCCAAGGTAGTAGTAGTGCTGGGCATCAGATTGCTGGGCGGCCAGGGCCTGCTGAACATAGTTGGTCGCCGTCACAAGGGCGTGATCGCGCAATTCCGGCGTGAGATCGGGAAAGGTCGATTCCACCATGTAGGTAAATCCGGTATTGAGCAGCGCGTACCCATTGTCTCGCTGGGTATCCAAGACGAGCCGGTAACACGCCCTGGCTCTGGTCCCATAGATCTTGCGGCTCTCGGTCCATTGCTCCGAATCAAAGTGAGGGGGTGGGGTTTCTCTCAGCATCAGGTCGCGGTGGGCGTTGCCTCGCTTGAGCAGCTCTTCGACCGGCTGGCCTTTTCCGCAATTGACCGGGAAGTCGGCTTGCCGAAGCGACGGCGGCCCACCACAGGAAAGAAGCAGGAAACTGGCCAGCACACTGAATCGCACGAGTCGCGGGGCCATGGTCTTCAAATTCGTAAGAAGAAAGCTAACATGGATCGAACAGACTGTCAAACCAGTGCACCCCGGCGCCCCCTGAACTTGCCAGCATGGGGTTTCTCGATTATAGTTTTCTAGGACGAGAGCTGTCGTCATTCGTCATCGCCAAGAAAGGAGCTGCCAATGGGAGAGAAATTCTGGCTGGTGTGTGCGACCTCCGCGCTCGTTCTCGCAGGCGGGTGTGTGAGCGAGGCAAGCTTTCGAGAGGTGATCCAGCAGGCGGAGAAAGAGCGGAGCAAGAATGAACAGCTCCTCGGCGAGGTCGCCCGGCTGAAAGAGGAAATCAATGGACTGAATGGGGGAAAAGCCGCGTTGCAAAATGACGCGGCCGCCCGCCAGGCCGGCATGGATGAGCTGATGAAACAAATCGACAGCCAGGCCGTGCAAATCAAATCCCTGTCGAGCAAATCACCGGCGAAGCCGCAGGTCGTGACCAAAACTCAGGTGGTGATGCAGGACAGAAAACCCGACATGTCGTGGGCCGGAGGGGTCACGAACGATCTGAAGCAGGAATTCGGCCGGGAGATCGCGGCGGGGAGTCTGAGGATCACACAGACCGACGATCGGCTGACGCTCAGTTTTTCTGATGTGCTGCTCTTCGAAGAGGACGATGTGCGCGTGTCGCTGGAGGGTGAAGAAAACCTGGCGAGGCTTGGAGGCGTGTTAAAGAAGGCCAAAGATCGGCAGATTGTGGTCAGCGGGCACCTGGATACGACGCCGATCGCGCCGGCCATGGCCGCAGAATTTCCAACGGCCTGGGAGTTCACGGGGGCCAGAGCGGTGGACGTGCTCAGATTTTTGGAAGAGGAAAGCAAGCTTAGCGGAACCATCATGTCCGCGGTCGCCTACGGGTCAACACGCCCCGTCGCCGCCAATGCCACCGATGCAGGCCGCGCTCGTAATCGCCGAATGGATGTTACGCTTCTCCCGTAGTCCAGTCGAAGGCGCGCCACGATCGGTCTTCTCCAGCAGCGGCAGCAGGACCGACCAGATCCGATCAGCGATGACGCCGTAGCCCTCCGCCGTCGGGTGGAGGCCGTCCGGCTGGTTCAGCTCCGGTCGCGCGGCCACCCCATCCAGAAAGAACGGCATCAACGTGACGCGATGGCGCCGGGCGAGCTCGACGTACATCGCCGTGAAGCCGTCGGTGTAGGTCGGGCCGTAGTTCGGCGGCAGTTTCATGCCGGCCAGGACGACCGGCACGCCGGCCGCGCGCAACCGTTCGAGAATCCGGTCGAGATTTGCCCGGATCTCGGTCAGCGCCACGCCCCGCAGTCCGTCGTTGGCGCCCAGCTCCACGATGACCAGCACCGGCCGCAGTGCCAGCACCGCGTCCAAGCGCCGCAGCCCGCCGGCTGTCGTGTCGCCGCTGACGCCCGCATTGATCACCCGATGGGAAAAACCGGCCGCGCGCAGTTTTTCCTGCAGCCGCGCCGGATAGGCGTGCTCCAGCGGGACGCCGAGGCCGGCGGTCAGGCTGTCGCCGAACGCGACGATGAGCGGCGGGGTCGAGGGCGGCGCCGAATGAAGAGGGGGCGCGGCGGCGAGCATGACGCCGAGGCACGCTCCCGCGATCGCAAGCCGTCCGCGTTGACGCAAAACGGCATTCAAGAAGGCCGCGGCCATGTCGTATAATACCACCTCGTGAAACCATCTGTTCGGCGACAGTCCAGCGGCATCATCCGAGTCAGCGACCTCTCAATGCGCCTGAGCAGCGGCGGCCGCGAGGTGTTGATCCTCGACGATGTGGCGCTCGACGTACCGGCCGGCGAATTTTTGGCCGTCGTCGGTCCCTCCGGCAGCGGCAAATCGACGTTGCTCGGGCTGATCGCCGGCCTGGACCGGCCGACGTCGGGCACGGTGGCGCTCGACGGCGCGGACATTTCGGCCCTGACCGAAGACGCCCTGGCCGCGCTCCGGGGCCGGTTGATCGGGTTCGTCTTTCAATCCTACCAATTGATTCCCACGATGACGGCGCTGGAAAACGTGATGATCCCGTTGGAATTGGCCGGCGAGCCCGATGCCTGGGATCGCGCGCGCGAGCGGCTCGAGAGCGTGGGGCTAACCGAGCGGGCGCGCCATTATCCGGCGCAATTGTCCGGCGGCGAGCAGCAGCGCGTGGCGATCGCCCGCGCCTTCGCCTGCCAGCCGCCCATTCTCCTGGCCGATGAACCCACCGGCAATCTCGATCAGACGACCGGCCGCAAAATCATCGATCTGCTCATGCGCCTGCACAAGGAGCAGCGCACCACGATGGTCCTGGTGACGCACGATGCCGATCTGGCCGCCTTCGCCGACCGGATCGTGACGCTGGTGGACGGGCGCATTCAACGCGAGGAACGGCGGCGGGTCTCCTCATGACCGGCCCGTTGCATGGAGCCGTCCCGGCGGGCCGGGCGTCCCGGCTCCGCTTTCTGGGCGTCATGGCCTGGCGGGAGACGCGCGGCGCGTGGCGTCATTTTCTCTTTTTTCTTCTCTGCATCGCGTTGGGTGTCGGTTCGCTGACCGGTGTGGCCGGTTTTTCAGCCACGCTGGAGCAGGCGATCCGCAAAGAGGCGCGCACGCTGATGGCGGGCGACGTGCAGGTGCGCGTGAACCGTCCGCTCGGCGAGGGCGGCCTGGCGGCGATCGAGGCGCTGCGTGAGCGCGGCATCGAGGTGGCCACGGCCGACGAGATGGTGGCCATGGCCTTCAATCCGGCGTCGGAGGAAACGGTGCTCGTCGAATTGAAGGCGGTCGGGCCCGGGTATCCGTTCTACGGCGCGCTGGTGGTCTCGCCGCCGGAAGCCGTGCGGGCGCTGGCCGATCCCGCGCAGGCGTTGGTGGAGGAGAGTTTGTTGACGCGGCTGGGGCTCAAGGTCGGCGACCGTTTGTGGCTGGGCCGGGCCAACTTGACCGTGGCGGGCGTGATCGTCAGGGAACCGGATCGGATCGTCGGCGCTTTTAGCCTGGGACCGCGGCTGCTGATCGGCCCCGCGGCGCTCTCGGCCACGGGACTGGTGCAGCACGGCAGCCGGATTCGTTACCGCTATCTGCTCAAGCTGCCGCCGGGGATGGCGGCGACCCCCGTGGCCGAGGAGCTGGAGCGCGCGCTGGCGGCCGATCATGCGCGGGTGAGCGCCTACGACGACGCGCAGCCGCGCCTGCAGCGGTTCCTGCAGAATTTCACCATCTATCTTGGATTGGTGGGATTGATCTCGCTGCTGGTGGGAGGCATCGGCGTCGCCAACAGCGTGCGGGCCTTCATGCATGCCAAGATGGATACGCTCGCGGTGTTGAAAGGGCTGGGCGCCGACGCGCCCACGCTGGTGCGGATCTATCTGTTGCAAACGCTCTTGCTGGGCGGCGTGGGCAGTCTGGCCGGCGTGGGGCTGGGTCTGGCGGCGCAATGGCTGCTGCCCTCGATGCTGGCGGGCCTGCTGCCGGTGCAACTGGAGCCCGCCGTCGACTGGTGGTCCATCCTGCGCGGCATCGCGATGGGCGTGCTGACCGCGGGACTCTTCGCCCTCTGGCCGCTGCTCGGAATCCGGCATGTGCCACCAGCGCGACTTTTACGCCGCGAGGTCGATGAGGCGTCGTTCCGTTCGGGCGGCCGTCATCCATGGGCGGCCGCGGCGACGATCGTGGCGGCGCTGGCCCTGCTGGCGCTGTGGCAGATCGGCCGGTTGGAGCTGGGCGCGACCTTCCTCGGTGTGCTCGCCGCTTCGCTGGTGTTGTTGTGGGCGGGCGCGTTGGGTATCATTTGGGTTGCGGGTCGTCTGCCGCTTCGCCGGGCTTCGCTGCCATTGAGGCAGGGCATGGCGAATCTGCGCCGGCCCGGCAGTCAGACAATGACCGCCCTGGTGTCCGTCGGCGTCGGCGTGACGGTGATGCTGACCGTCGTCCTGGTCGAGGCCAACCTGCTGCGCCAGGTCGACGACAATCTGCCGGCGGATGCGCCGACGTTCTTTTTCGTGGATATCCAGCCCGACCAGGCCGGGCCGTTCGCGGCCTTGCTGGAGCGGCGCGGTGTGCCGGCCGAATTGACGCCGATCGTCCGGAGCCGCCTGCATGCGGTCGGGGAGCAGCCGGTGGCCGGGATGAATCTGGAGGGGCGGGAGGACGCCTGGTATTTTCAGCGGGAATATGTGGTCACGATGCAGGCTGATCTTCCCAAGGGCAACCGCCTGGTCGAGGGCGACTGGTGGTCCGGGCCCGTCGACGGCGGGCCGTTGATTTCCATGGAAGTGGAGGCCGCCCGCCGCCTCGGCGTCGGATTGGGATCGACGTTGACGTTCGACGCCCAGGGCCGGCTGGTGACGGCCACCGTGGCCAGCCTTCGTGAAGTGAACTGGGGCAATCTGAGCACAAACTTTTTCGTCATCTTCTCGCCGGGCGCGCTGGATGCGCTCTCTCCGACCTACATTGCCACCACGCGCACTCCGCCGTCAGAGGATCTGCCGCTGCAGCGCGCCGTCGTGGCGGCCTTTCCCAACATCACCGCCATCAATATGCGCCACGTGCTGGAGGCCGCCGGCTCGATCCTGGAGCGGATCGCGCAGGCGGTGCGCTTCATGGCGGGCTTCACGCTGATCACGGGGCTGCTGGTGCTGGCCGGCGCCATCGCCACCACCCGCTACCGCCGCATTCGGGAGACGGTGATCCTGAAAACATTGGGCGCCACCCGCGGGGTTATCGCCCGGATCTTCGCCGTGGAATATGCGGTGCTGGGGATGGTGGCTGGGCTGATCGGCGCGGCGCTGGCCTGCCTGCTCTCCTACATTCTGGTGCGCTACTTTATGAAGCTGCCATGGGAGTGGGACCCGGCCGCGCTGGCGCTGGGGCTGGTGGGCGCCGCGCTGCTGACCGTGCTGACCGGTTTTCTGACGACCGCGCGGGTGCTGGGTCAGAAGCCGCTGGCCGTCTTGAGACAAGAATGATCTTTTCCGAACGGGAACGGCGGCTGATCGCCGACGCCGGGTTTTTCCCGGCCAAGGCCGCCATCACCGACAAAGTCAAAACGATGCTGCTGCAATTGCGCGACGAGCTGAAGGCGGAGCTGGCGGCCGCGCGGCTGCCGGCGCCCGAGGGCATCGATCTGGAGCGCGGACAGATTGTGAGAGGCGAGCACTTGCTCGATTTTCCCTACCAGTATCTCGATTTCCCCAAATATTTTGCGCAGGGCGACATGCTGACCTTCCGGACGCTCTTCTGGTGGGGCCATCACGTGACGTTTGCGTTGATCCTGGGCGGCCGCGACCTGGACCGGTATAAAGGAAATCTTCTGCGCATCTATGACGAGCTGGCCGATCGGGATTTGCATCTGCTGATGACGGAGACGCCGTGGGAGTGGCGCCGGGGCGATGACTATCTGTTGCCCATCACGCGGCGCAAGCGGGCGCAGGTAGAGGCGGCGCTGAACGCGCGGCCCTTTGTGAAAATTCACCGGATCATTGACTTCGACCATCCGGCCTTTGCGGAAGGAAAAATCGTCACTGAAGGGCGGGAGGTGTTCCGCCTGATGGCCCGCATCGCCGCGCCGTAAGAAAAAGGGGGTCAGAGAACATTTTTT
>CAZJRH010000110.1:0-2664 GCA_964548215.1 uncultured Nitrospirota bacterium | reverse complement strand
CCGCAGGGGCGGCTGGCTCTGGCCATCCTGATCTTTCAAGACCTGATCGTCGTGCCCATGATGATCAGCGTGCCATTTTTGGCCGGCGCCGTCGGTGATGGCGCCTGGCGGGCCGTTCTCCTGCTGGCGCAATCGTTGTTGTTGGCGGCCGTGATGCTGGCGGCGGCCCGGTGGCTCCTGCCGAAGGCGCTGGCCATCGTCGTGCGGACCCGCAGCCGCGAATTGTTCGTGATCACGGTGCTGCTGATCTGCGCGGGCGCCGCCTGGCTCACGGAGAGCCAGGGATTGTCCCTGGCGCTGGGGGCCTTCATCGCTGGGCTGGTGATCTCCGAGTCCGAATACAGCCATCAGGCGCTGGCCGACATTCTGCCCTTTCGCGACAGCTTCATCAGCCTCTTCTTCATTTCCGTCGGCATGTTGCTGGACGTGCGCGCCGTCGCCGGGATGCTGCCCGTGGTCGTGCCGGTCGCCCTCGGCGTGCTGGCGCTCAAAGCGGTCATCGCGGGCGGGGTCACGCTGGCGCTGGGCTATCCGCTGCGCGTGGCCGCCCTGGTGGGGCTGACCCTCCCGCAGGTCGGGGAATTTTCCTTCGTCCTGGCGCAGGCGGGCCAGCGCTACGGGCTGCTTTCGGCGGACGGCTATCAGATGTTTTTAATCATTTCTATTCTGACGATGATTGTGACGCCCTTTCTGATCCAGGCCGGGCCGCATCTGGTGGCCGGCGCCGAGTCGACGCGGTTGACGACGGGCTGGCTGGGCGCGCGCGCGGCGGAATCGATGGCGGAGGCCGGGACCGCCCACCACGATCACGTCATTATCGCCGGCTACGGCCTGAACGGCCGGAACCTGGCGCGTGTGTTGCGGGACGCCGCCATTCCCTACGTCGTGGCGGACCTGCACGCGGACGCGGTCCGGCAGGGGCGCGCCGCCGGCGAGCCGATCTACTACGGTGACGTCACGCAACGCGAAGTGCTGCACCGGATGGGGATTTCAGCCGCGCGCCTGCTGGTCCTGGCGGTCTCGGACCCCTTTGCCACCCGGCGCGCGGTGCAGGTCGCCCGCCAGACCGCTCCCGGGATTCACATCGTGGCCCGGACCCGTTACGTGCGGGAAGTGGAGGAGCTGCTGCGGCTGGGGGCGGATGAAGTGGTGCCGGAGGAATTTGAAACGTCGCTGGAGATTTTCGATCTGGTGCTGAAGGAGTATGGCGTGCCGGCCGGGGAAATCAAACGCAAGCAGGAAGAGATCCGGCGGGAAGGCTATGCCATGCTCCGCCGGGAACCGGAATCGGCCGAGGGGGAAATCAGCCGCGGCGAACTCCCCGTCGAAGTGCAGGTGCACTATCATCCGATCCGGGCCGGCTCGTCGTTGGCCGGCCGGCGGCTTGAGGATGTGCGCCTGCCGGAGCGGACGGGCGCGCAGGTGGCCGCGGTTATGCGCAAGGACGAGACCTATCCCACGCCGGCCGGGTCGTTTAAACTCCAGGCCGAGGATCGCCTGGTCCTGACGGGCAGCCGCAATGAGATCGAGCACGCCATTCGCCTGCTGGACGGCGACACCCGCCATTCGTGAGCCGCTCGAGCGGGCGCGCAGGGATGAGCAGTGCCGTCCGGCGCGGAGATTGTGCTATAGTGCCGGCGTGACACCCGTTATTATCCGATCGGCCGCCATCATGGCGGCGTGTGCGCTGCTCCAGACCTCCGCTTGGGCGCAGGAGGCGCCTGGCCGGCCGCCTGTTCCCGAAATTCGCGTCAGCGCGGAAGCCATTATTCCGGTTCAGCCCGATCGCGCGGAAATCGATCTCGGCGTGATCACCGAGGCGAGAACGGCGCAGGCCGCGGCGGCGCAAAATGCGCAGCGGCTCGAAGCGACGCTGGCGGCCCTGCGCAAGCTGCTCGGGCCGGAGGCGCAGATCAAGACCGTTAGCTATGCGCTGGATCCGGTCCACACTTACCCGAAGCCCGGCGGTCCTCCCGCCGTCGTCGGCTACACGGCGTCCAACACCGTGCGGGTCACGACCGACGAGCTGGCGCAGGCGGGCCGGATCGTCGACACCGCGATGGAGGCCGGCGCCAACACGATCCATCGGCTGGCCTTCACCCTGAAAGATGAGCAGCCCGTCCTGGCCCAGGCGCTCGGCCAGGCCGCGGCGCACGCCAGGGAAAAAGCCAAAACGATCGCCGCCTCATTAGGGGTGAAGATCGTGCGGGTGCTTCGAGTGGAGGAGAGCGGCGTGGCGCTGCAGATGGCCGAGCACATGACCCTGGCGTTCAAAGAGGCAGCCACGCCGATCGAGCCGGGCGCCATCGATGTTCGAGCGACCGTCATCCTGACGGTCGAAATTGCCAACTAATTTCCGCAACACTATTCCCGGATCTTCTCGCAGCAATTAGTGCGATCAGGCGGTGGGCCGCCGGACTGCGGAGCGGCGGAAGCAATCGACAGTATGGTCGTTGACCATGCCCACGGCCTGCATGTGCGCGTAGATCACCGTGGGGCCGAGAAATTTGAAGCCCCGCGTCTTTAAATCCTTGGCCCACGCCACGGCTTCGTCGGTATAGGGCGGGTAATCCTTCGGCCCGCGGAAGCGGTGAACGATCGGCTTGCCCTTCACCCATGACCACATGTAAGCCGCGAACGTCCCGTGCTGGCGCCGCACCTCGA
>CAZJRH010000109.1:0-1520 GCA_964548215.1 uncultured Nitrospirota bacterium | reverse complement strand
CATATTTGATCATGCAAACGCTGCGCACGATGAAGGCCGAAGGAGTCAGCTACGTTTCGCTTTCCTTGATTCCCTTTTTGCGTTGCGAGACGGCCGTCACGGGTGACAGCAACATCATGCGCTTCGCCGCGAGTTTCTGGTGGCGGCACTTGAACTCAATTTTTGACATGCGCGGCATCTATCATTTCAAGAGCCGTTTTCGCCCAGACTATCGCGAAATGTACGTCGCGGCGCTGCCGGGCTTGACGGTGCGGAGGGCGTTTTCGCTGGCGCTGGCCTGGAAGTTGTTGAACTTTAACCCGCTTCGTTTGCTGCGGCGCGAACTTGCCAAGCGCGCCATTTCATCGCAGCGACGGAGCCTGGCCACACCCCAGTGGCGTCCCGAACGGGTCATTCGCGAGCTGCGCACCCGGCTGCCGGCCGCCACGATCTCCGACTCTCAGGCCCGCACGCCGACGGAGCTGACGACCCCGATCCCTGTTGAAAAATGAAACGACTTCGCTGGTTCGAAGGGAGTCTGTGGAGCGGGATGCAACTGGGCGCCTGGCTGCGTCTACTGGCCCGAAACCACTTTGCGGTCAGCCCCCGGCGGATTCCCAGGGCGCTGGCGATCACGGGACTGGCGACCCTTAATTCTGGACTTGGCTGGTGGCAGCGCGTGCGATACGCTCGGCGCCTGCGGCAGGTGAGCGTGCCGGACGATCCGCTATTTATCATCGGGCACTGGCGCACCGGCACCACGATGCTGCACGAGCTGTTTGCGCTGGATCGGCGAAACCGCTGTCCGACGACGTACGAAAGCCTGTCTCCGAATCACTTTCTCGTCAGCGAGCCGCTCGCGCGGCGCTGGTTACGGTTCGTCATCCCGCGCAAACGGCCGTTCGACGAAGTGAAATTGGGGTTCGACCGCCCGCAGGAAGACGAAGTCGCGCTGTGCAATCTGGGATCTCCCAGCCCATTCTTGACGGTCGCTTTTCCGAACCGCCCGCCGCAGTACCCCGATTATGTCGACCTCGAGCAACTGGACGCGCGCCCATTGCAGCATTGGCAGGCGACGATGCACAGATTCCTGCGGTCGCTGCTCGTGCGTCGTGCGGGCCGCCTGGTGCTCAAGTCGCCGCAGCACACCTGTCGAGTGAAGACGCTCGTCAAGATGTTTCCTCGCGCGCGGTTTGTGCACATCGTGCGCGACCCCTACGTCGTGTTTCCCTCGACGGTCCATTTTTGGAGAGTCATGTACGAAAGCTATGGGCTACAGCGACCGCGGCTCGATACCCTCAACCAGCAGGTGTTCGAAACCTTCAGGGCAATGCACGACAAGCTCGAAGCCACACGGTCGCTCATCGATCCGGCGCGGCTTGTCGAGTTGCGATACGAAGACCTGGTCGCTGATCCCGTGGGCCAGATGAGCAATTTGTATAGCCAGCTCGAGTTGGGCGACTTTTCCGTTGTGCGACCGGCCGTGGAAGACTATACAGCCAGATCGCGGCGCTATCGAACGAACGAGTATGAAGTCAGTG
>CAZJRH010000108.1:0-2563 GCA_964548215.1 uncultured Nitrospirota bacterium | reverse complement strand
GTGTTGCCATAGCGATCGACATTGATCATCACTTTTTCAGGAGGGAGTTTCAACCGCTCCGCGACCGCCTGCAGAATGCGCAGGTTGGCCTGATGCGGGATCAGCAGCGCAAGGTCCGACGGCTCGACGCCGTTGGCCGAGAGCGCTTCGCGCGCCACTTCCTCCAGCGCCCGCACCGCCACGCGAAAGGTTTCGTTGCCCTTCATCTTGAGAAAGTTCATCCGGCCGGCCAGCGTTTCGGCCGACGGCGGCATCCGCGACCCGCCGCCGGGCATGTGGATCAGATCCCAGAGCGCGCCGTCGGCATGCAGATGCGTGGAGAGCACGCCCCGCTCGCCCTCTTCGGCGCGCAACACGACCGCTCCGGCTCCGTCACCGAAGAGAATGCAGGTGCCGCGATCGGTCCAATCGATCATCCGCGACAGAACCTCCGCGCCGATCACGAGGGCGGTGCGATGGGTGCCCGCCCGGAGATATTGATCGGCCACGGCCAGCGCGTAGAGAAAGCCGGTGCAGGCGGCCGACAGATCGAAGGCGAAGGCCTGCTTGGCGCCCAGCCGTTCCTGGACCAGGCAGGCGGTGGAGGGAAACAGCATGTCGGGCGTGGCTGTGCCCACGATAATCAGATCCAGCTCTGATGACGCCAGCCCGGCCGACGCCAGGGCGGCGCGGCCGGCCGCGGAGGCCAGGTCGGAAGTCGCCTCCTCCGGCGCCGCGATGCGCCGTTCCCTGATGCCCGTGCGCTCGACGATCCATTCATCGGACGTGTCGACGAGTTTTTCCACGTCCCGGTTGGTCATGCGCTGTTCGGGCAGATAGGCGCCAGTGCCGATCACGCGCGAGCGGATCATCCCTCCCGCTCCCGCTCGACGATCGGCTCGACGGCGGCATGGCGCCGCTCCAGTTCCGCGCGGATATTGACGTGCAACTCCTGCTGGACGCATTCGGCCGCGACGCGCACGGCGTTGCGAATCGCCCGGGCCGAGGAGCGGCCGTGGCAGATGATGCTCACGCCGTTCACGCCCAAGAGCGGCGCCCCGCCGTATTCGGCGTAATCGACGCGCTTCTGGAACCGGCCGAACGCGGGCTTCAACAGCAGATAGCCCAGCTTGGCCCAGCGCGCCGCGGCGATCTCGCGCTTCAGCAGTTTCAGAATCGTCGAGGCCAGGCCTTCGCTCACCTTCAACGTCACGTTGCCGATGAAGCCGTCGCAGACGACCACGTCGGCGCCGCCCGCGTAGATGTCCCGCCCCTCCACGTTGCCGATGAAGTTGAGCGAGCTCTCCTTGAGCAGCTTGAATGCTTCCTTGGTCAGCTCGTTGCCCTTCGACTCCTCCTCCCCGATGCTCAGCAGGCCGAGCTTCGGCGAGGAGCGCCCCAGCAACCGCTCCACGTAAATGTGGCCCATGATGGCGAACTGCAGCAGGTGATGCGGTTTGCAATCGACGTTGGCTCCGACGTCGAGCAGCAGGCAGGGGCCGAACAGCGTGGGCAGCAGTGTGGCGATGGCCGGCCGTTCGACACCGTGGATCTGTCCCAGCAGAAAGAGCGCGGTCGCCATCGACGCGCCGGTGTTGCCCGCACTGACCACGGCCGAGGCCTGCCCTTTCTTCACCAGCTCGGTCGCCACCCAGATCGACGAATCCCGCTTGCGGCGCACCACCTGGGAGGGCTGCTCGTCCATCGCCACCCGTTGCGACGCGTGATGAATCGTCAGCGGCAGCCGGTCGGCGTCGGGGTGGCGGGCCAGTTCCTCGCGCAGGAGATATTCATCGCCCACCAGCGTGACGGCCACGCCCAGCTCCCGGCACGCCAGCAGCGCGCCGTCGACGATGGCGGAGGGCGCGTTGTCGCCGCCCATGGCGTCGATGGCGATCGGACGCGGAGCGGACGAGGGCGTGCTCGGGGACGGCGCGGTCATGTCGGCGCCGGCGACGGCCGCAGCAGCGGACCCGACACGGGAAGACCGCCGGGCATACGGCGACGCAGGTTAGACCTCTTCAACCACGGGGAGGATTTGTCGTCCGGCGTAGGTGCCGCAAGAGAGACAGACATGATGCGACAGCTTGGGTTCGTGGCACTGCGGGCAGACCGAGGTCGGCACCGGGAGCAACTTCTTCGTGGCGCGCCGCTTGTCCCGGCGGGCGCGCGAAATTTTATGTTTCGGATTTGCCATGATGACGTCCTTTCTTCTCTTTGGTCACGGTCGCGACTTTCTTCAACTGCTCCACCCAAGGCGAGTCCGGTACTCCAGACGGTCGCGCTGGTTCTCGAGCGAGCCGCACGGCCGATGCGGGTGCGCGATGGCGCGTCGAGAGTTCGTACGTCGAACTTGTGGTTCTCTCGAATGGAGCCAGCCGGGCTCGAACCGGCGACCTTCTGGCTGCCAGCCAGACGCTCTCCCAGCTGAGCTATGGCCCCTGGGTGACCCGGAGTGTAGCTAGGCCGTCGCCGCTTCGACGTCGACCGCGGGAACGTCTCCCCAGAGATCCTCGAGCCGGTAGAAGTCGCGTGTGTCCGGCGTGAAGACGTGCAGGACGACGTCGAGGTAGTCGGCGATGAT
>CAZJRH010000107.1:0-5384 GCA_964548215.1 uncultured Nitrospirota bacterium | reverse complement strand
AAGCGGCCGCTGGTCACCGAGGATGCGGCCAACGACGTGCAATTCGGGCCGGAGCGATTGATTCCGGTCGCCGTGCACGTCTGGGACGGCGCCAACGGGGAGACCGGCCTCCGGCGCACGATCTCGTCATGGTATTTTGTGGTGTTGAAGACCGGCGTGCCGGCCGGCGCGTTTGCCGTCACTGGTGTGGCGGTGTTGCTGGCGGCCGGTTTTGAATTCTGGTTGGTGAAACGCATACGACGTCAAACCGCAGGAAAGGAGCAGGGACGATGAATTACATCGGGTTGGGTATTGCATTGGGCGGCATCGGTCTGGTCGGCATCGGGCTGGGATACTTTTTCGGAAAGTTCATGGAGGGGGTGGCCCGCAATCCCGGCGCCGCGAAGGAAATGTATCGTTACTACTACGTCAGCTTCGCGCTGATCGAGACGGCTGCCATTTACATCATCGCATTCGGGATGCTGCTCTTCTTCACGAAGGCCGCCTAAGCCCGCGACGGATCGATGAGCAAACTGATCACATGGATCGGCGGGGCGGTCGTCGTTGCCCTGCTGGCGGTCGTGGCCGGCGCAAAATTCTTCGAGGATCCCCACGTCAAGGAGGGGCGGGCGCTGTTTCAGTACTATTGCGCCCAGTGCCACGGCGCCAAAGGGAACAGCAAGGGCTACAACGCCGAACACATGGATCCCCGCCCGCGCGATCTGACCGACCGGGTCGAGCCCTACATGGGTGAACAGACGAACGATGATATCTATCTGACGCTCAGCCGGGACGTGAAGGAAGAGGAGGAGGTCACCGATCCGGAGGAGATGTGGATTCCGGGGGCGATGCCGACCTTCAAATATACGCTCTCGGACAAGGAGCGCTGGTCGCTGGTGGCCTTCATCAGAACCATGCACGATCATGAGGACGAGCCGGTCGATTTCACCCAGCCGATGGCGGCGGAGCGGCCCCACATCGACGCCGGCGCACCCCCGGCGCTTGCGTCCCTGAAAACCGATGAACTGGGCAAGCTGGCCGCGCGGGGGAAGCATCTCTACGAATCGAAGTTCATGTGTTTCTCCTGCCACCAAATCGATGAGGCCGGCGGCATCGTCGGTCCCGAGTTGGACCGCGCCGGCGTCCGGCTGAACGACAAATGGATCTTTCGCTGGAGCAAGGCCCCGCAGGCAATCCGGCACGACACCAAAATGCCCAGCTTCGGCATGTCCGACGACGAAGCGCTCGCGATCGCCGCCTATTTGCATACGCTTCGCGAGACCGCCCCGCCGCCTTCGTCATCCTGACCCCCGCCGGTTCAGCGCCGGCCCCCCATGCCGTGGATGGAGAAAAATGTCGGTGGAATTGACCGATCGTTTCGCATTGGCATCGGATTTCCTTCGCTCGTGGTGGCGTTTGTCATTGAGGGGCTGTTGTTCAAGGTGATTTTCAGTCTGGTGGCGCTTGTCGGATTGGCCACCTGGCTGACCGGCTACTGTCCGCTCAACGACGCGCTGGATCGCGATACCGCCCCGAAGCCGTAGTTCGGTAGTGGATCAGTTTCACATGGGCATGGTTCAAAAATAGGGACACGTCCCAATTCTCCTCGTTTCTGCGCGTTAAGAACGATAATTGGGACGTGTCCCCATTTTTGCCCCGCTGAAACCATGAAACTGACCCACTACCCGTAGTTCCGTTTACTTGCATTGCCGCGGGGGATGGAGTAGATAGATGGCAGTGGGCCGCGAGGTCCGGGAACGGAGGGTGTCATGGGAAAAAATAATGTTGGCGGGATTGACCGGCTCTTCCGCTTGGCCGTGGGGTTCATGTCCCTGGCGATGTTCTTCGTCGTGGAGCCGCCCCTGCTGAAAATCATCCTCGGTGTCGTGGCCGTGGCAGGCCTGCTGACGGCCGCGACGGGCTACTGCCCGATCAGCCACATGCTGAAGATCGATACGACGCAGAAGAAATAGACTAGGCCGGCTTCACGCAGCGGAAGCCGAGATCGTCGAGCGAGTCGTTCGGATAGTAAAAGAGGCGGTAGGGGACTCTGGCGTAGTGGCCCATGATGACCAGCATGTCCTCGACGGCATAGTGGCCGATCGGCGACCATGACAGTCCGCGGATGACTTTGTAGGTTCGTCCGAGCTTCTTCTCGAAAAACTCATGATCGGACTGATGGCCCGGATAGAGCTCGTACCAGTCGGCCGTCCATTCCCAGAGATTGCCGGTCATGTCATAAAGACCGTACGGACTTTTGCCCGCTTCGTAACTGCCGACCGGCCGCGTCCCGCCCTGCCGGCCGCCGACGTTCGCTTTGTCCTGATCAAACTCGTTGCCCCATGGATAGGTCCGGCCGTCCGCGCCGCGGGCCGCTTTCTCCCATTGCGCCTCGGTCGGCAGTGCCTTGCCGAGCCAGGCGCAGTACGCATTGGCCTCCTCCCAGGTGACCCGGTTGACCGGGTAGCGTTCCTGCCCCTCCGGATGGCGGCCGTTGGGCCAGTGTGACGGGGGGCGGTTGGTCTGGGCAGCATAGGCGGCGTATTGTTCATTGGTGACTTCGAATTGGTCGATATAGTAGGCGGGCAGCGTCATGCGCCGTTGCGGGTGCTCGTCCTCGAACCAGGGCTTGACGATGCCGTACTCCAGCCCCGTGCCCTCGGTGTCCTCCTCGTCGCTGCCCATGAGAAATTCTCCGGTGGGAACCAGCACCATGCCTTCGGGCGCGCGCTGGCAGCCCGACAGGAACACGAGCGCGAGGAGCATGGCATGCAGCATGAGGAATACGGGATGGCGGAATGCGGGGATCATTTGGGCGCGGGCTCCTTGCCGTCGGGTGATTTGGCGCAGCGGAAACCGAAGCCCTTGTTGCGGATATCGGGGTTGAACCGGCTGCGGTTGTAGGTGGGCGCGCTCAACCCGCACCCGTAGGAAAGGCAGTCGTACCAGGAGCCGCCGCGGACAATTTTGTTTTTGTCACCGTAATGCTGATTGGGATATTGGTTGCCCGGGTAGGGCAGATACCAATCATTCACCCATTCATACACGTTGCCGGACATGTCATAGAGGCCGTAGGGGCTTTTGCCCGACTCAAAACTGCCGACGGGCATCGTATCGCCCTTTTGATTGAGCTGCACCCACCGTTGGGGGGTGTTGGCCCGCGTCAGGTCGAACGCATTCCCCCAGGGGAAGATCCGTTTATCCGCGCCGCGCGCCGCTTTTTCCCATTCGTGCTCGGTCGGCAATCGCTTGCCGCTCCATTGGCAAAATGACGCGGCTTCATGCCAGGAAATATAAATGACGGGATGATTGGTTTTGCCGGGAGGGTAGGCGCCGTTCTGCCAGTGCTTGGGCGGTTTTTGCCCGGTGGCGTCGGCGAACGCCTTGTACATGGTATTGGTGGTCTCATACAGGTCGATCCAGTAGGGCTGAACGGAGACCTGGTGCAATGGTTGCTCGTCTTCGTCGCCGGGGCCGTCGGCGCCGCGCCCGTTATTGCCCATCCAGAAGGAGCCCGCGGGCACCAGGGCCATTTTTTGTTTGGTGACGGGTTCCGAATCGGCGGCGGCCGGCACGGGAGCGATGGACGACGCCGGCAGGGCTTCGACGGATTGGCTGTCAGGCAGATGGCATTCGCGGCAGGCGGGATCTCGCGTATAGTCGGCCGACGGCACCGCCTCGCCCAGATGGCAGCGGCGGCAGGTCGGCTCGGCCCAGGCAACGCCGGCGAGGGACCACAGCAGAAAGAGACCGGCGAGGCCGGTCATCAGATGATGGCGTCGGTTGCTCATGCCGACGCGGCGCATCGAAATCCCAGGTCGTTGAACCCGAAGATCGGGTCGAAGTAGAGACGAAAGCCGCTGCGCGACTGGTGCGCGAGAATCGCCTGCATCGCGTCGGCTTCCTGATGGCCGAATCCCAGTGTCCACGACTTGCCCCGGACCACTTTGAACTTCTGGCCGAAGTCGGCCAAGGTGGATGACGATCCCGGATAGGGCAGATACCAGTCCGCCGTCCATTCCCACGCGTTGCCGATGAGGTCGTTCACGCCAAAGGGCCCCTGCGAAAAGCCGCCGACCGGTTGCAATGATTGCGCCATTACATGCGCCTGCCGGCGGTCGAAATCGTTTCCCCAGGGATAGCGCCGGCCGTCGGCGCCGCGGGCCGCTTTTTCCCATTCCGCTTCGGTCGGCAGCCGCTTTTTGGTCCATTCGCAGTAATCCTTCGCCTGATACCAATTGACGCTGGTGACGGGCCATTGTTCAACGCCCGCCGGCGCCGTCGGAGAGGGCCAGGTGTCAGGGCGTCTCGCGCCGGTTGCCGCGATGAAGGCCGCGAATTCCGCATTGGTCACTTCGTTGCGGTCGATGTAGAAGCCGGGCAGTTCCACCGTGCGCGCCGGCTGTTCGTCCTCGAACCATGGTTTGGTCAGGCCATACTCCAGCGCCCGTTCCTGCTCGTCCACCTCGTCGGTGCCCATGAGAAACGGGCCGCCGGCGATCCAGACCATGCCGGGCTTTGCCCGCTGGCAACCCGCTGTGATCAGCCAGGCCGTCATGCACAACAACGCGAGGGCAAGGATCGTGTCAATGCGGGCGGGGAGACGCAACGGAGCGGAACGCTATCGAATCATCATGCGGGTGAGGGCGTAATCCAATTCAATGCCGATCAAAATCACCAGGCCGATCCAGACATGCGACCGAAAGAGACGAAACGCCCGCTCCCGATCGACGCCCATTCTAACACGCGCCATGTGGTAAAGAAAGAGGAGACCGACGCCGATCAGGACACCGAGATAGAGCCAGCGAAGGTTCGCCCGGAGGCCGGCCCAGGCGAGCAGGAGCATCATGGCGACGCCCAGGCCCCCGATGGCCAGCCAGCTATAGGGCCCGAAGAGCCGGGCGGTCGAATGGATTCCCAGCCGTTCGTCATCGGGCAGATCCATGAGCGCATAGATGGTGTCGTAGGCCGTCGCCCAGCAGACGGTGGCGAAAAAAAGCAGCCAGGCCGTCAGATCGAGCTCCGGCCGGACGGCCGTCCACGCCATGGGCACGCCCCAGCCGAAGGCGATCCCGAGGATCAGTTGCGGCGCGGGGAAGTGGCGCTTGGCGAAGGGATAGGCGGCGGCCAGCGCCACGGCCGGCAGACTCAGCCAGCGGGTCAGCGGCGGCAATTGCCAGACGATCAGCGCCGCCGCGGCGAGCAGCGCGCCGATCGCCATGAGCGCCTCCCGCGGGGTCAGTCGGCCCGATGCCAGCGGCCGCGCCTTGGTCCGCTCCACCTGCGCGTCGATCCGGCGGTCGGCCAAATCATTCATGGCGCAGCCGGCGCTGCGCATGACGAACGCCCCGAGGCTGAAGAGGACGACCAGCTCCAGGGCCGGCCGCCCCTCGCCGGCCATGGCC